>CAVBQH010000037.1:0-19962 GCA_963597485.1 Acutalibacteraceae bacterium | reverse complement strand
TCACAGTCCATAACGGCGGTCCGATAGCCGTGACGGAGTGACCACAATGCACAAAGACCGGTGACGGAGGACTTGCCGACGCCGCCCTTTCCGCTTACAACACCAATCATTTTCCGAACATGGCTGCCGGGATTGGCATCCACCTTGAAATTCGCAACCGGCATCGGAATCTTTCCGTCGGCTGTTTTCTTTTCTTCTGACATAGTACGTAATCTCCCTCTGCGAAATTACATTCACAATTGAAATTGGCAGGCGGCCGATGTGCAAGCACAACCGGCTGGCCGTTTTAAACCTCGATCTGTAAACCAACCGGGCAGTGGTCGGAGCCGAGAACATCGGTATAAATCGATGCATCACAAAGCTGCGGGACCAGCGCCTCCGAAATAATAAAATAGTCGATTCGCCAGCCGGCATTCTTCTCCCTTGCATGAAACCGGTAGGACCACCAGGAATAGACGCCGGTTGTATCCGGATGGAGATGCCGCCAGGTGTCCACAAAGCCGCTGGAAAGGACAGCGGTCATCTTCCCGCGCTCCTCATCGGTGAAGCCGGCGTTGTGATGATTGGAAGAAGGGTTCTTCAGATCAATTTCCCGGTGGGCGACGTTGAGATCGCCGCAGTATATGACCGGCTTGCCGGCTTCCAGCTTTTTAATGTAGGAGAGAAAAGCGTCCTCCCAGAGCATACGGTATTCGAGACGCTCCAGCCCCTGCTTGGAGTTGGGAACGTACACGGTAACCAGATAGTAGGAAGGATACTCCAGTGTGATGACTCGTCCCTCCTGGTCATGCTCGGGGATGCCGATGCCGTACTGCACCGACAAAGGCTCCTCTTTGGTGAAAATGGCGGTGCCGGAATATCCCTTTTTGACGGCATAATTCCAATACTGATGATAGCCGGGCAGATCCATCTGAATCTGCCCCTCCTGCAGCTTGGTCTCCTGGAGGCAGATGGCATCCGGATCCTCCTGCTGCAGAAATTCATAGAATGCATTCTTGCCGATGCAGGCACGCAGGCCATTTACGTTCCAGGAAATAAACTTCTTGCTCATAGGCTGTTATTTGCCCTCGTACTGGATGGCGGAGTACAGCGGATACGGAGCGATGGCTTCGCGGCCGTTGAGACCCTCCAGCTCCATAAGAACCAGGACGCCGGCCACTTCGCCGCCAAGCTTTTCTACCAGTTCAATCATGGCCTTGGCGGTACCGCCGGTTGCCATCAGATCGTCAACAATGAGAACCTTCTGACCGGGCTGGATGGCATCCACGTGCATCTCCAGTGTGGCCGTTCCGTACTCCAGTGCATAGTCAACGGAAACCGTCTCGCGGGGGAGCTTGCCCTTTTTGCGAATCAGCACCATCGGCTTGTGCAGGTTGTAAGCAAGCGGTGTTCCGAAAATAAAGCCTCTGGATTCGGCGCCGACCACAACGTCAAAGTCGACATCCTTTACCAGCTGCTGCATTTCATCAATTGCCATGTGAAGACCGTCGGCATCCTGTGCAACAGTGGTAACATCGCGGAACATAATGCCCTTCTGCGGAAAGTCCGGAATGGTCATAACATAGTCTTTCAGGTTGTCCTTAATCATGGTTCATTCTCCTTTTCTGGATTGGATGATGTGTCGCCCTCGATGCTCTCGATGACGCAGCCGGTGCCGGTTCCCCGAACCAGCGATGCATCACCGCCGCAGCAGGGACAGCGAAAGTCTCCGGAATGCGGAAACCTGCGGCCGCAGCTGTGGCAGACAAATGTGGCGGGCTCTCTTCGGATTTGAAGCGCGGCTCCGTTACAGATGGTGCCCGCACTGGCCGTTTCCCAGTACAGCTGCATGCATTCATCCACAAGATCCGAGAGCTCACCGATACGGAGTGTAACACTGGTTACCCGCACCAGATTCTCCCGGCGTGCAACCAAAGAAGCGGTTTCGAGCAGTCCCTCGATTATGGGAAGTTCGTGCATTGCGGCCTCCAATCCGATATAATTAGCGTTGCTTGGCCAAAACTGCGCTTCTAATTATACGTTCTGTTTGTATTTTTTCATACCGTAATTGTAACGATTCGTCCGGGAATCATCGTTGGCCGGCATTTGTACAAGAGCAGGCGGGAAGGGGTTATGTAACTGTTTATGGAAGATATCAACATTGCACTTTTGATCGACGCGGACAATATCAGCGCCAAGTATATTTCTGTCATTTTGAGTGAGCTGTCTAAATATGGCAAAATAACGATTCGCCGCATGTACGGAGACTGGTCGCAGGAGCGGCTTCGCTCCTGGTTCAACTGCTCCGCCGGGTATTCACTCACACCGGTTATGCAGCCGAACAATACTCCGGGGAAGAACGCGTCGGACATCGGACTGATCATTGATGCAATGGACATTCTGTACACGAATTCAGTACAGGGGTTTTGTATTTGCTCCAGCGACGGGGATTTCAACAAGCTGGCCACCAGACTTCGGGAATCCGGCAAGGTTGTCATCGGCATGGGTGAGAAGAAGACACCGGAGTCCTTCCGTGTCTCATGCGAGCGATTTATTTTCCTTGATGTCATCAGCGGCAGCAGTGATTCGGACGAGGAGGAGGCCGGCACACGGGGCAAGGGGAAGGATCGCCGCAAAAATACGGGCAAGGCCGCCCAGCCTGCATCCGGCAGGAAACCGGGGGCCGCTTCGCCGGCAGCCGGCAGGAGAAAGGCGGCGGAGACCGCATCGGAGGCGGCCTCCTCGCAGCAGGAGAGCTCGTTTGATGAATTCCTTCCGGGGGATGTATCCCAGGAAGAGCCAGGATTTACGGACAAATCGGAAATTGAGGCTGCCATTGTCAAGATGATTACAGATAATGCGGCAGACGGAAAAGAGACGGGACTTGGTGAAATCGGTTCTCGTCTGGTGAAGATTTTCCCTGATTTTGACATCCGAAATTACCATTACAGCAAGCTTTCGGAGTTCTTAAAGGATCTGCCGTCACTGAGCGTGACAACAAGAGACAGCGGCGTCTGGATTTCGCAGAAGATTACGGCTGACTCAGAAATTGAAAAACAGATTCTGGCGATTTTCCGCCGTCATAATACGCAGGACCTCCTTCTTAGCACACTCAAGCAGGAGCTGGAGGATATGAATCCGAATCTGGATGCAACCATTCGAAAGAGCGGTGTCACTCGGTTTTCTGTGTACCTCAACCGCAACATCCATTCAGTAGAGGTGAACGGGCGGCATGTGAGTCTGCCGCAGGGAAGGTAAGTTCTATGGTCGAAGCGACGAGGAAGTTATATGATGAGCAGCCCTACCGGCGGGAATTTGACGCGGTAATTCTGGCCGCAGAGCCCGGGAAAGAGGCTGGGATCGTGCGGATTGCGCTGGATGCGACCCTGTTTTTTCCGGAGGAGGGAGGCCAGACTCCGGACAGGGGATTGCTGGGAGGATACCCGGTGGAAGATGTGCAGCTGGAGAACGGAGATGTCATCTGGCATCTCGTGAGGACGAAAGCCGAAAACGGAGAAGCTGCAAAGGAGAACTGCGGACCTGCAGGCAATGCAGCCCTATCGCTTGCTGCCGGGCAACGCGTTCATGGCACACTGGACTGGCAGCACCGATATTCCAATATGCAGAATCATTCCGGAGAGCATATCCTCTCCGGACTTTTGCATTCTCTGTGGGGATATGAGAATGTGGGCTTTCGCCTGAGTGAGAATACCGTGACGCTGGACACCGGCGGCGAGCTGCGGGAGGTCGATCTGCAGCGGCTGGAGCAGAAAGCCAACGAGGTGGTCTGGAGAAATGCTGATATTCTATGTGAATATCCATCCCCGAAAGAGCTTGCGTCAATGGAGTATCGCAGCAAAAAGGAGATCGACGGGCCGGTGCGGATTGTAACCATTGACGGTGTGGACCGCTGCGCCTGCTGCGCCCCGCATGTGCGCCGCACGGGAGAAATCGGCCTGATTAAGATTCTGTCGGCACAGAAGAATCTGGATGCTGTCCGGCTGACCTTTGTCTGCGGGGAACGTGCTTTGCATCAGATGCAGCAGTACCAGGAACAGCTCCGACAGGCATCGCAGCTTATGAATGAGCCAAGGGAAACGGTGGCAGATGGCGTGAGAAGGCTTGAGGATGAGCTTGCCAGGTTACGCGAGACCTGTCGGGACAGAGAGCTGCAGTATGTGGAGGCTAGAATAGCTCAGCTCCTTTCGGAACTGGGAGGCGGTGAAGACGTCTGCGTCCGGACGGGAGGGAAGGACCTTTTTCTTTTTGAAAGGGAGCTGTCCGTTCCGGCACAGCGGCAGCTGATGAACCGGATGTGCAGCATGGGCTGGCGGTACGCGGGTGTTTTTGTCGGATCGGACGAGTCGGGATGGAAATACCTGATTGGAAGCAGAGGGCAGGATGCCGGAATTCCCAACCGGATTCTTCGGGAGACCTTTGGAGCCAGAGGCGGTGGAAAGCCGGAGATGGTTCAGGGAACGGCAAAAGCCTCCAGAGAGGCCATAGAAGAGACGCTGAGCCGCCTCGGAAAAGGATAAGATGAAAGACAGATTACGACTTCATGCGGCGGATGTACTGCTGATTTTGATAGGAAGTACCATTACCACCTTTGCGACCAAATATTTCTTTGACCCGGCGGGACTGGTTACCGGAGGTGTTTCCGGCCTTGCTATTATTATTAAATATCTGACAGGTCAGTATATGGGGACGGAGATCCCGCTGTGGCTGTCCAACCTTCTGGTGAACATTCCGATCTTTTTGTTTGCCTGGAAGACCGACGGCTTTCGAAGCATTGTTCGAACCGGCCTCAGCTGGATTATTGTGACGGTGGAGCTGGGATTGCTTCCGGAATACGACCTTGCCTCCGGAAATCTTCTTCTGGTTGCTGTATACGGCGGGATATGCTTTGGCGCAGGCACCGGCGTTCTTTTGATGGCGCGTGCAACCTCCGGCGGAACGGATATGCTGGGGAATTCGCTGCACAGGTATTTTCGGCAGTACGGTGTGGGACGCATCATTCAGATTCTGGACGGAATTGTTGTGATCCTGGGGGCTGTGGTATTCAATGTGGAGCACACACTGTATGCGCTGATTTCTGTATACATCATGGGGAAAATCACAGACTGGATTCTGGCAAGAGGACGCACGGCAAAGTGCGCCATGATCATTTCTGATTGCTCGGAGGAGATCGCAAACGATATCCTTCATGATCTTTCCCGGGGGGTCACCAGTGTGACCGGAACCGGAATGTATTCCGGCAATCATAAAAATGTGCTGATCTGCATCTGCAGCAGTAAGGACATCGTCGAGATTAAGGACATTGTCCGTGAATACGATCCCAGGGCCTTCTTTATCGTCAGCGATGTGACGGAGGCAATGGGAGAGGGATTCGTAGAGAAATGGAGCTGAGAAAATAGTAACTGACATCAAAAAGGGGGAGGGAAGGCAATGGCGTCTTCTGCAATCGGATTTGATTCCAAACGATATCTTGAACTGCAATCGCTGCACATCAAGGAAAGAATGTCTCATTTCGGGAAGCTGTATCTGGAGTTCGGCGGCAAGCTGTTTGATGACTATCATGCCTCTCGCGTGCTGCCGGGCTTTGAGCCGGATATTAAGCTGCAGATGCTGGAGCAGCTGCGGGACAAGGCGGAGATTATCATTGTTGTCGGCGCAGATGCCATCGAGCAGAACAAGGTACGCGGTGACCTGGGCATTACCTATGATGAGGACGCGCTGCGGCTGAAGGCGGCCTTTGAGGGACGTGGCTTTTATGTCGGCAGCGTTGTGATTACCAAGTATACAGGTCAGCCGGCCGCGGATCATTTTCGTCAGAGACTGGAGCGGCTTGGTATTCGGTCCTATCTGCATTATGTCATTGAGGGATATCCTTCCAACATACCGCTGATCCTCAGCAGCGACGGATACGGGCGGAATGACTACATCGAAACCTCCCGGGAGCTGGTGGTGGTAACGGCACCGGGGCCGGGCTCCGGAAAAATGGCGACTTGCCTGTCCCAGGTATATCAGGATCATCAAAGAGGCATCAAGGCGGGCTATGCAAAATTTGAAACCTTCCCGATATGGAATCTTCCGCTGAAGCATCCGGTGAATCTTGCATATGAAGCGGCTACGGCAGACCTTGCGGATGTAAATATGATTGATCCGTTCCATCTGGAGGCCTACGGAGAGACAACGGTGAATTACAACCGGGATGTCGAAATTTTCCCGGTGCTGCGGCAGATCTTTGAAGGAATTATGGAGGAGTGCCCTTATAAGTCTCCGACGGATATGGGAGTCAATATGGCAGGCCTTGCAATCTGCGATGATGAGGCTTGCTGCAGGGCTTCACAGCAGGAGATCATCCGGCGCTATTATGCGAGTGCGGTAAATGTGCGCAAGGGACTGGCAGAACCTGCAGAGCTGTACAAGCAGGAGCTCCTGCTGCGGCAGGCGGATGTTACGCCGGCAGATCGGAGCGTAGCGGTGTCGGCGGCAAAAAGGGCCGAGCAGACCGGCCTTCCGGCAGTTGCCATTGAGATGGAGGATGGAACGATTATTACCGGGAAAACCGGGGATCTTCTGGGGGCTTCTGCAGCGGCTATTATGAACGTGTTGAAGGAATACGCACAGATACCGCATGAAGAGCTTCTGGTTTCGGCAGAGTCCATCGCACCCATCCAGCTTTTGAAGACGGCGTATCTTGGCGGGAGGAATCCAAGACTCCACACGGATGAGCTTTTGATTGCGCTGTCCATCAGTGCCGCAGACAATCCGCATGCAAGACTTGCTATGGAGCAGCTTCCAAAGCTGAAGGGCTGTGAGGTGCATTCCTCGGTGATCCTCTCGGATGTGGATGAGGGGATTTTCCGGAGACTTGGCATGCATCTGACCTGTTCGCCGGAGTATGAAAAGCGATAGGCGTATGCGGAAGCATTGGTGAAAGTGTTTCGCACGCTGGATTTGCGCTGCAAAGCGGCAAATTCCTTAGAAAGATTAGAAAGATTTCAGGCTTTTTTCACAACTGGTGCATTGCCCGATACGCGGTGCGCAGATATAGTATTTACTGTGAATAAAGACGGAGAACCGAATACTTTGATGCGGGTTTGCCTGCAGGAGGGTATTGTTCTTGACGCTCGTCGGGCATAATACGGGCGAATTGGCTGCATGAGCTAGAATAAGGAGACATAACGAACGAGAATGACAGCAAGAATACGACAAATGGAAGCAAGGCTTCGCTCCTGGAGGAAACGGCTGCGGCTGTTTGAAAATCCTTTTGGAGATGGGAACTCCTCCGGCGGGAACGGAAATGGCCGGGGCGGAAGAAACGGTCAGAATGGAAATAACAATCGCAATCACCAGAGCCTTCTGATGATGCTGCTCGGTGCGTTCTGCATTATTTTGTTCATGAGTTATGTCATGCGCGGGACGTCAGCGGCTTCTCAGCTGACCTATTCTGAGTTTGTACAGCTGATGGAAGAGGGAAAGGTTGCACGGATCGAGCTGGAGGACAGCCAGATCAATATTGCGATGAAGCAGAATCATGTCTCGGATGAAGAGGCACCTTACCGGTATTACACCGGAAGAGCAGAAGACGACGATACGGTAACACAAAGAGCACTGAAGGCAGGCGTCATCGTGGACAGCTCGGTGCCGGATTCTTCCAGTCTGATCCTGTCAATCATGATCAATTATGTCCTGCCGATTATACTGTTCTGGATTCTGCTGTCATTTGTCATGCGGAAGATGGGACAAGGCGGCGGCATCATGGGCATGGGTGTTGGCAAGTCCAACGCCAAGGAGTACGTGCAAAGAGACACCGGGATCACTTTTAAAGATGTGGCCGGAGAGGACGAGGCCAAGGAGTCACTGGTGGAGGTTGTTGATTTCCTTCACAATCCGGAGCGATATGTGAAGATCGGTGCCAAGCTTCCGAAGGGAGCCCTTCTTGTAGGACCTCCCGGCACAGGAAAGACGCTCCTGGCAAAGGCGGTGGCCGGGGAAGCGCATGTGCCGTTTTTCTCGCTGACAGGATCCGACTTTATTGAGCTGTATGTCGGCGTCGGTGCCAGCCGTGTGCGTGATCTGTTCCGCGAAGCTACCAAGAACGCACCGTGCATTATATTCATTGATGAGATTGATGCCATCGGACGAAGCCGCGATTCCAAGTACGGCGGCGGAAATGAAGAGCGGGAACAGACGTTGAATCAGCTGCTCTCGGAAATGGATGGCTTTGATTCGGCGAAGGGAATTCTGGTTCTGGGAGCAACGAACCGTCCGGAGATACTGGATAAGGCACTGCTACGTCCGGGACGTTTTGACCGGCGCATCATTGTGGATCGCCCGGATCTGAAGGGACGTGTGGAAATCCTGAAGGTGCATGCCAAGAATGTAAAGATGGATGAGACCGTGGATCTGAACGGCATTGCACTGGCTACAAGCGGCGCTGTCGGGTCGGACCTTGCGAATATGATCAACGAGGCGGCCATCAACGCTGTTAAGCACCACAGAGAATATGTTTGCCAGAAGGATCTTCTGGAAGCGGTGGAAACGGTGCTGGTCGGCAAGGAGAAAAAGGATCGTGTCATGAACCAGCATGAGAGGGAAATTGTCTCGTATCATGAGGTGGGACATGCGCTGATCAGCGCGGTTCAGAAGAATTCCGAGCCGGTGCAGAAGATTACGATCGTGCCTCGCACAATGGGAGCACTCGGCTATGTCATGCAGGTTCCGGAGGAGGAGCATTATCTGAACTCCAAGGAAGAGCTTCATGACATGATTGTCGGACTTCTGGGAGGACGTGCTGCAGAGGAGCTGAAATTCCATTCCGTTACGACGGGCGCATCGAACGATATTGAAAAGGCGACCGGACTGGCCAAGGCAATGGTGACACAGTATGGAATGAGTGACCGGTTTGGCCTTATGGGGCTTGCTACGGTGGAGAGCAAATACCTTGATGGACGGGCAGCGCTGAATTGTGCCGATGTGACAGCAGCGGCTGTGGATGAAGAGGTCCGTAGCATGATGGATTCCTGCTACCGGGAGGCCAAGGAGATTCTGTCACAGAATATGGATGTGATGGATGCCATTGCGGCCTACCTGATTAAGGAAGAGACCATTACCGGCGAGCAGTTTATGAAGCTGTACCGGAAGGAAAAGGGTATTCCGGAGCCGGAGAATGAGGCCAAGACGCCGGAGGAGAGGTTTCAGCAGCAGCTGGCTAAGGAAGAGCATCGTGAAGAAGCCTTCCGGACCTCTGCAGATGCGGCAGTGCAGGATGATGGAAAGCCGGCAGAGCCAGAGTCATCTCCGGCGGAAGAGGCACCGATGTCATCTCCTGCAGAAGAAGACGGACAGGATGCACCGCACGCATCGGAAGCGCAGCAGGATGCGGCAGGTGATCAGGAAAAGCCGGATGCACCAAGAGGACGCTTTTCAGACGTTCCGATGGGTGAATAATTTCCAAACCATAATCAGCGGCGGGATTTCCCAGTGGGAAGTCCCGCTTTTAAGTGTATAGGTGTATTGCCATGGGTCATTCCGTATCTGACGGACTGATGACCAAAAGGCAATGATTACAATGGCGGTCAGGACCCATGGCATGCCGGAGCAAAGGGCGGTATTCAAAAGATATGAGTGAGAAGGAATCCGGGACAATCAATCAGCATATCGATTTTCATTACCGGGATGAGCTGAAAAAGCTGCCGTACAAGCCGGGAGTCTATATCATGCACGGGGAAGACGACCGGATTATTTATGTCGGAAAGGCAAAGGTACTGCACCAGCGGGTACAGTCGTATTTTCGAAGTAATATTGGCCGTGGTCCCGCCATCGACCAGATGGTGCGGCAGATCTCCAGGTTTGAGTACATTGTCACGGATACAGAGCTGGAGGCGCTGATCCTTGAAAACAATCTGATCAAGGAGCATAGACCTAAATACAATACACTCCTGGTGGACGATAAGACTTACCCGTACATTAAAGTGACCATAGGGGAGGACTATCCGAGAATCCTCTTCTCAAGAATCCGTAAAAAGGATAAGGCTAAATACTTTGGCCCCTTTACCAGCGCAGCCGCGGTGCATGACACCATCGAGCTGCTGAATCGAATGTACGGTCTGCGAAATTGCGGACGCGTACTTCCAAGAGATATCGGCAAGGAACGTCCATGCCTTAATTATCAGATGAAGCGGTGCCTTGGGCCGTGCCTTGCCGGAGCGGTGAGCAAGGAAGCGTACCGGGAGAGAGTGGATCTTGCTGTTGAGTTTCTCTCCGGCAATTACAGCCTGATTCTAAATGATCTCCGGCAGAAAATGGAGCATGCCGCACAGGGGCTGAATTATGAAGAGGCGGCTCGCTGGCGCGATCTGATTCGGAGCGTCCAGCAGGTTTCACAGAAGCAGAAAATGTCCGAGGGAGTGGGAGAGGATCGCGATATCATCGGTATTGCAATGGACCACGAGAACATGGATGCGGATGCGGTGATTCAGACCTTTTTCATTCGGGACGGGAGATTAATGGGCCGGGAACATTTCTACATGAATCATGTGGGAGGGAAAACCGAAGCGGAGATTCTCTCGGAATTCATGAAGCAGTTTTATGCGGGGACACCGTTTATTCCAGGTACCATTATGCTTCCGGAGAACATGGAGGACAAAGAGGTTCTGGAGGAATGGCTTTCGCTTCGAAAAGGAGGGAAGGTCAGCATTCTGATCCCGGTGAAGGGACAAAAAGAACGTTTGGTGCAGCTGGCAGCGGAGAATGCTGCAATTTTGCTTCACAAAGATAAGGAACGGCTCCGCCGGGAGGAGGGGAGGACCATCGGCGCTGTGCATGAAATTGCCGCGTTATTGGGAATTGACTGCGCCGACCGCATGGAGAGCTATGATATTTCGGATATCAGCGGATTTGCGAATGTGGGGTCCATGGTTGTATACGAAAAGGGCAAACCAAAACGAAGTGACTACCGCAAATTCCGTATAAAGACGGTGGCGGGACCGGATGATTATGCCTGCATGCGGGAGGTGCTGACCCGGCGATTTACTCATGGCCTGCAGGAGGCCCGGGAGCTGGAGGAGCAGAAAAAGGATGCGGAGCTGGGAAGCTTTACAAGATTTCCGGACCTGATCCTTATGGACGGCGGAAGAGGTCAGGTTAACATTTGCCTTTCTGTCCTTGCTGAACTGGGGCTGGACATACCGGTGGCAGGCATGGTGAAGGATGATCATCACAGGACCCGGGGGCTTTATTTCCATAACAAGGAAATTCCGATGGATACACATGGAGAGGGCTTTAAGCTGGTTACCCGGATTCAGGACGAGACGCACCGGTTTGCAATTGAGTATCATCGCTCCCTGCGTACGAGGGAGCAGGTTCATTCCAGACTGGACGATATTCCGGGGATAGGCCCGGCCAGGAAAAAGGCATTGATGCGGCAGTATCAGTCCATTGAAGAGCTCCGCAAGGCAAGCCTTGAGGAGCTGCAGAAGATTCCGGAGCTCCCTGCGGAAGCGGCCGGCAATGTTTTCCGTTATTTTCATCCGGAGCCGGCACATCCCACGGATTAAACGTGATACACTGTAGCGTGTGGCGACCATTTAGGGGCAGTGCCCACTTGGCGGGGATGCCACAGGAACAGAGGGAAGCTGCGTAGCATCGGGGAGCATGATAAGGAGTGCGGCGTCATTCCAGGGAGGGATACAACCCATGGCAAGTGTAAAGCTTAGTGAAGTTATTGATAAGGAAAAACTGATCAATCTGACACCGGAGATTGATATTACAAAGATAAAGATCAAACAGCCGGATATCAATCGGCCGGCCGTGCAGCTGACCGGATATTTTGAACATTTTGATGCAGCACGAATCCAGATCCTTGGATTCGTGGAATATTCCTACATGTCTTATATGGAACCGGAGCGGAAGGAACAGATCTATGACCAGCTCTTCGGAATGGGGTGCCCTTGCTTTATTTTCTGCCGGGATCTGCAGCCGGATGAGATTTTTCTGCGATATGCCGTAAAATACGGCATTCCGGTCCTTCAGACCAAGCAGGCCACATCGGTTTTCATGGCGGAGCTGATTCGCTGGATGAATGTGCGGCTGGCACCGTGCATCTCCATTCACGGCGTTCTCGTGGATGTCTACGGTGAAGGCGTTCTGATCACCGGAGAAAGCGGCATAGGAAAGTCGGAAGCTGCACTGGAGCTGATTAAGAGAGGACATCGTCTGGTCAGCGATGATGTGGTGGAGATCCGGAAGGTTTCGGAAGAGACGCTGGTTGGATCGGCACCGGATATTACCAAGCACTTTATTGAGCTGCGCGGTATCGGAATTATCGATGTAAAGACACTGTTCGGTGTGTCCAGCGTGCGTGATACGCAGAACATTGATCTTGTGATTCAGCTGGAAGAGTGGGACAAGGACAAGGAGTATGACCGCCTGGGGCTGGAGGAGGAATATACGGAATACCTTGGCAATCAGGTGGTGTGCCATCGCATTCCCATTCGGCCGGGACGGAATCTTGCCATCATCTGCGAATCGGCGGCAGTAAACCATCGCCAGAAGCAAATGGGATACAACGCAGCACAGGAGCTGTATAAGCGTGTGCAGAACGCCTTGACACACAAGCATGAAAGTGAAGAAGAGGACTAAATGGTCAATCTGGAAGAATTAGAGTCAATTGCCGGGAAGGGACGTGTGCTTGCAGGAGAGCCGATGGCTCGCCATACCTCATTTCGAATCGGAGGGCCTGCGGATTATTATATCTGCGTGACCAGAAGATCGGTTCTGCAGGAGCTTTTGGATTATCTGGATGAGAAGGGAGAGCCGTGGTTTATTCTGGGACGGGGCACCAATCTTCTGGTGGGCGACGTCGGTGTCCATGGCTGTGTGATCACTATGAGTACCCAGAAAACGCTGCCTGCGACCGACACGTCCGAGCAGCAGGAGGCGGAGCCGCAGACCGGCGATGATCTGACATCTCTTCGTCTGGAGGGGAATACGCTTGTGGCGGGCGCCGGAGTCTCCCTTGCGGCGGCGGCGCAGCTGGCCAGAAGACATGGGCTGTCCGGTCTGGAGTTTGCGGGCGGGATCCCGGGGTCTGTTGGCGGAGCGCTGGTTATGAACGCAGGCGCCTATGACGGCAGCATGGACATGGTTGTTTCTGAAGTGACGGCGCGCATGCCGGATGGATCGATACAGACAATTCCGGCTCAGGAGCTGCACTTGGGGTATCGGCACAGTGTATTCAAAGAGATTCCGGCAATTGTTCTGGAGGCGACTTTGGAGCTGCACCCGGCTGATCCGGAAGAAATCGGAGCGAAAATGGCAGAATTTGCCAGACGCAGACGGGAGAAGCAGCCGCTGGAATATCCCAGTGCCGGCAGCACGTTCAAGCGGCCGGAGGGACTGTTCGCCGGAAAGCTGATTATGGATGCGGGCCTTCGTGGATTTTCGGCAGGAGATGCAGCGGTATCTGAGAAGCATTGCGGGTTTGTCGTGAACAGAGGAAATGCCAGCGCGGCAGAGGTTCGAAGTGTAATTGCTGCGGTTCAGCAGAAGGTACAGGAAATGACAGGCGTGCGGCTGGAAGAAGAAGTGATCTATCTGGGGGAGTTCTAAATGCGTTTTGTTGTTGTAACCGGAATGAGCGGGTCGGGAAAGGCTACCGCGGTTCGAATGCTGGAGGATGAAGGGTATTACTGCGTGGACAATCTTCCGGTTCGTCTGCTGGATACCTTCATGGAGCTTGTTTATATGCCCGGCAATGAGATCAGCAAGGTGGTGCTGGGACTGGATGTTCGTGCGGATCAGCCATTTGCCTATGTGGAAGAGGTGTTGGCGGCATTACGGGAAAAGGGGTATGAGTACGAAATCCTCTTTATGGATGCCAATGATGAAACGCTGATCAAGCGGTACAAGGAAAGTCGGCGCGCGCATCCGATGGCACCGGAGGGACGAATTGAAGACGGAATTCACGCAGAACGAAAGATCCTGAAGAATATTAAAGCCAAGGCGGATTATGTCATAGATACGTCAAACCTCCTGACCAGAGAGCTGAAACAGGAGCTGGTTCGGATCTTTCAGGAGAATCGCAAATACAACTCCCTGATGATATCGGTAATGTCCTTTGGCTTTAAATACGGAATACCCACTGACGCAGATCTTGTATTTGATGTTCGGTTTCTTCCGAATCCATACTATGTGGAAGAGTTAAAGCGTCAGACAGGGAATGATGCGGCGGTACAGGAATTTGTAAAATCCTATCCGCAGACGGGAGAGTTCCTGACACGGCTGGAGGATATGATAACGTTCCTAATCCCATACTATGTCAAGGAGGGCAAAAACCAGCTGGTGATCGCGATCGGTTGTACCGGAGGACGCCATCGCAGTGTAACACTTGCCAATGAATTGTATTCCAGACTGCAGGACAAGGGGGACTACGGGATTAAACTGTATCACCGCGACGTACAGAAGGGATAAGGTATGCGGCTTTCATCTTTGAACACAGCGGAGGCTGCACTGAAAACGCAGGAGACGGAGCCGGCGGACTTTCAGGGAAGAGTTCTGCGCGAGCTGGAACTTTTGGAGCCCCCGTCCCCAAAAGCCGCTCGCACGCAGCTGGCGGCAATGCTGCAGTGTATGGCAAGGGAAGGAAGCGGCGAAGAGGCGCATACAAATGCTCGGGGGATACAGAAAAGCCTGACGCTTGCTTCGGGGCGCTCACAGGCTTGGAGCAGGCTCTTTACATTGCTTCAAAAAACCTTTAATATTACTCTCGAGTTCGACTCTGCAGAGGTACAAGATCCGGTGGGGAAGACAATTCCCGCAGAGGAAGAACGGTCAATGGTATTCCGCGGTAGAGCCGCACAGGAGCTGCGGTCTGCGATGCAGCCTGCAGAACATTTCGAACGGGATGAACGGTGTGTGCGCAGCTATCTTGCCGGTGAGTTTTTGTGCACCGGTTTTGTCCGACAGCCGGAAAAGGAATACTACCTCTCTATTGATATTCGTGACGAACAGCAGATTGTCAGAACAGCCGAGCTTCTTAAGCGGATGGGAGTGCCGCTAAGGAGGCAAGACAGCGGCAGAGGGCACGGCCTGGTAACACGGGATTCTGCAGTAATTGTGGATATTTTGAGTCTTCTCGGTGCGCATGTGAGCCGAATGGAGATGGAAAATGCCAGGATTGTCCGGCAGGTCCGCGGCAGTATCAATCGGAAGGTTAATTGTGAGACAGCAAACATCATGAAGACAGTGGCTGCTTCACGGAAACAGATGGAGGAGATACATCTGCTTCGGAATAGCAGCGCGTGGGAGAGCTTGCCGGAGTCCTTACAGCAGATGGCCATCTTGCGGGAACAGTATCCGGATTGTTCACTGCAGGAATTGGGACAAAGGATGAACCCGCCGGTGGGTAAATCGGGCGTGAATCACCGCCTGCGCCGGTTGTCCGCGTTAGCAAGGCAGCTCCAGGAGAGCGGCGGAGCGTAACCGGAAGTGATAGGGAATTGTGGTTCAGGAGGAGCTTATTATGATGAAGAAGTCGATGACAATTACCTTGAAGGATGGCCTGGAGGCCAGACCCATTGCAGAGCTTGTGCAGGTTGCGAGCAAGTATGACAGCAAGATTTACATTGAGCTGGGAACCAAGCGGGTGAATGCAAAGAGCATCATGGGAATGATGTCTCTGGAGCTGGACAACGGAGATGAGATGACAGTTTCGGCGGACGGAAACGACGAAGAGGCTGCTATTCGTGATATTGAGGCCTTTATTACAGCGGCTAAATAAATCGGCCTGCATGGAAATGAATGACAATGACGTCTTTGGAGTGGTTCCGAGGACGTCTTTTGTTATAAGGAGGATATTATGAAAAACAGACTGTTGGCGATGGCAATGACAACCGGCATGGCGGCGATGCTGCTGGCCGGATGCGGTGCTTCGGATTCTTCGACGGATACTGCACAGTCCGCACAGACAGCGGAGGCGGCAGAGACAGCAGAGACTTCGGAAAGCACAGGCAGCGAGACAACCTACAAGGTTGGAATTGTTCAGTACATGGATCACGCATCTCTGAATCAGATTACGGAGTATGTGGAAAAGGAACTGGATGCGAAGGCTGCGGAATGTGGCGCAGTCTTTGACTATGAGAATTATTTTATCAACGGACAGGGCGATGCAACAATTATCAGCCAGGGTCTGGCGCAGCTGAAGGATGACGGCGTTGATACGGTTATTTGCGTGGCTACGCCCACTGCACTGACGGCGCAGTCTATCTTTGAAGGAACCGATACGCCGATCGTTTTCTCGGCAGTGACGGATCCGGTGGGTGCGGGCCTTGTAGCTTCGATGGATGCTCCCGGTGGGAACATCACCGGAACGAGCGATGCTCTGAATACAGAGGCGATTATGGAGCTTATTTTTGCACAGAATCCGGATGCGGATAAGATTGGACTTTTGTATTCCACCAGCGAGGATTCTTCCACGCAGGCGATCGCGGATGCCAAGGCATTTCTGGATGAGAAGGGCGTTGCCTATGTAGAGAAAACCGGAACCAATACCACAGAAGTCAGCCAGGCAGCGGATGCCCTGATTGCGGACGGCGTGGATGCCATCTTCACTCCTACAGACAATACGGTTATGAGTGCAGAGCTTTCCATCTATGAGAAACTGGAGAATGCCGGAATTCCTCATTATACCGGAGCGGATTCCTTTGCATTAAATGGCGCATTCCTTGGCTTTGGCATTAACTACGCAGATCTTGGGACGGAAACAGCAGATATGGTGGTGAATATTCTGGTTAACGGACAAAAGCCGGCGGAATATTCGGTGGTGACACTTGACAGCGGTATTGCAACCATCAACACGGAGACAGCGGAAAAGCTTGGATATGACATTACGGCCGTTGAGGAAGCCTTCCAGCCGTTCTGCTCTGAAATCGTTGAGACCAAGACGGCAGAGAACTTCGAGTAATAAGCTGCTTTTGCACAATCCGTTCTGACACCGGAATGGAAATAGTATAGAATGGGATGCAGGTCCTTCGGCGGGACCTGCATCTTTCGCATTTTAGGGGGATATCAACGTGTCATTTGCAATCATTCAGACGGCTCTGGACAATGGCCTGATTTTCGGCCTGGTGGCATTGTCCTTATTTATCAGCTTCAGCATACTGGACATCTGTGATCTTTCAACGGATGGATGCTATATGCTGGGGGCGGCGGTTGGCGTGGCTGTTACAATTTCCGGGCATCCGATCCTGGCCATTCCGGCATCGATGCTGGCTGGCATCTGCTCCGGCTATGTTACAGCACTTCTGCAGACGAAGTTCGGCGTGCCGAGCATTCTGGCGGGGATCATTGTTAATACCGGTCTTTATACAATTAACCTGTTGGCGATGGGAATGAAGACCAACCTGAATATTGTGGGCAGTCCTACCATCTATGATTTGTTTAAATCGCTGAATGAGAGTGCATTCTGGACCACCTGGAATCGTTCGGTATTGCTGCTGATTCTGGTAGGGATTCTTTGCATCTTGGTTTACCGATTCCTGGGGACAAGACTTGGTTTGTCAGTGCGGGCAACCGGAGACAGCATTGCCATGGTTCGGGCAAGCTCCATCAATCCATCGGTGACGATTACGGTGGGCCTGTGCATGTCCAATGCGCTGACAGGACTTGCCGGGTGCCTGATTGGTCAGTACAACAAGAATGCGGAGATTAACATGGGAACCGGTATGGTTACCATTGCTCTGGCGTCACTGATCATCGGTCAGACATTGTTTGGTCGGGGGAAGATGCTGACCAGAATTCTGGGAGTTGTAGCCGGATCGATTATCTACCGGTTTATTATTGCGCTGGCACTTCGACTGAACGTTCCGACGCAGGCCTTTAAGCTGGTGTCGGCGTTAATCGTTGCGGTTGCCATTGCGGCACCGGCTGCGCAGCAGATGCTTCGCAACAGGGAGAAAAAGAAGGCTGCCATTCGGGAACGGAAGGCGGAGATTGCGAAAAGAAAAGAGGGACAGCATGCTTAAAGTCGAGCAGATTTCCAAAACCTTTTATCCCGGAACGATCAATGAAAAAAAGGCGCTGGATTGCGTAAGCCTTGAACTGCGGGATGGAGATTTTGCAACGATTGTCGGTTCCAACGGAGCCGGAAAATCCACGTTCTTCAATGCAGTGGCAGGAACCTTTATTACAGACAGCGGATACATCGAGCTGGACGGAACAGACATAACCTTTATGCAGGAGCATAAACGAAGCCAGTTTATCGGGCGCCTTTTTCAGGATACAAAGATGGGAACGGCACCGCATATGACCATCGAGGAGAATCTTTCTGTTGCTTATTTGAGGGCATCCGCATCAAGGAATACGTTTATAGGGCGTCTGGCACAGGACTTTTCGCGCATAAGCCGGAAGGAAAAGCAGCTTTTTCGTGAGAGACTTTCACTTCTTGGAATGGGCCTGGAGGATCGCATGGAAACACAGGTTGGTCTTTTGTCCGGAGGACAGCGACAGGCACTTACGCTCTTGATGGCTACAATTGTAACGCCGCAGCTCCTTCTTCTGGATGAGCATACAGCAGCGCTGGATCCTGCCACGGCAGAGGTCGTGCTGCGCCTGACAAAGGAAATTGTGGAAGAACGGAAGATAACCTGCCTCATGGTGACGCACAATATGCATCAGGCGCTGGAGCTGGGGAACCGTACTCTGATGATGGACAATGGACATATTGTATTGGATATTCAGGGAGAGGAACGCGAGCACATGACCGTGGATTCTCTTCTGAAACGGTTTGCGGAAAGCGCAGGACAAGGACTTGATAACGACCGGATACTGCTGTCGCAATAGATGAAAATCCCTATAAAAGGGAGGATGCCGGAAACCTCGCGGCTCCCGGCATATTATGAAAAAGTTATTAATGATATTGGCTTGCTTCTATGGTTTTACTATATGGGAGAATCGTGTCTGAAAAATGGTAACAGCGTGAAGTTACCTTGAATAAAATATGAACAAATCGTGAATACATGGCGATGAAGGAAAATGAAATCAAAGTGGAGCTGCTTTTTTGCCTGGACGAGAGATATGCCTGTCGGGAGCGAGAACAGGAGGTGCAGCGGTGCTGCCGGGAGCTGCCGCTGCAGGGAATTGCTGTTCGTATCGGCCGGGATCCGGAAGAGGATGCGGCGGAGCTGGCTGCCTGCAAGCGGGCAGAACAGACATTGCAGGAACAGCAAATGCGGGGGAATGTCGGCAGCTTGTACCTGGCCGATTCAGCAGATATGTTCCGAAGGTGCCGGAAAGGCGGATTTCCTGCCGTAGGATATCTTCACGCCGGAAATCAGCGGGAGCAGTTCCCGGGGGCGGACTACATTCTCATGCAGCCGGATGAGGTTTCTGAGGATTCCTATTGCAAAATATGGCAGAGACTTGCGGGGATTCCGTGGACAATAGCGGAAACGAGGCGCTTGGTGCTCCGAGAGGTTTTGCCGGATGATTACGAGGCGTTGTATTCGTTGTATGATGCAGAGGCTGGACGTTTTCTGACACCGCTTTCCGATGATCGTGGGAAGGAACGGGAAATCCTGCGGGCCTATGCGGAGAATATTTATCGCTTTTATGGATATGGAATGTGGGGGATCTGGGAGAAGTCCAGTGCAGAGCTGATTGGAAGAGTTGGCTTTGCCCCACCGGCAAATGCAGAGGGAGCGCCGGAGCTTGGCTATCTTGTGCGGCAGGACTGCCGAAGGAAAGGATATGCCAGGGAGGCAGCGGAGGCGGCACTGGCTTTTGCAAGAGATGAGCTGGGGATGGAGGAAGTGGCCCTGCAGACGAATGCGGCAAATGAGGCCTCCATTGCACTGGCAAGGGCTCTTGGATTTCAAATAACGAAAAAAACGGTGGACAGCGCAGGGGGTGAGGTGCTGCGCCTGGTAAAGAAGCTTCGGGACAAGCAGAAAGGATATCATGATTAACGAACATTAT
>CAVBQH010000036.1:0-6007 GCA_963597485.1 Acutalibacteraceae bacterium | reverse complement strand
GAGCGCGCTTCCACCGCCTGCAGCAGCTTTCAGGTGAATCAGAGCGGCTTCACTGCCACAACAACCCTTGAAAAGGAAAATCTCGTTTTCTTCTCGGTTCCCTATGAAAGCGGTTGGAAGGCACAAGTAGACGGGCAGGATGCGGACATTGTGACCGCCGATTACGGCCTCATGGCTGTATACGTACCGGAGGGCACCCACACCATCACATTCACCTACCTCCCCTACGGCTTTGAACCGGCCGTCATTATATCCTGCTGCGCCGGTGCGGTACTTCTTGTACTGCTGCTTGCTGCCCGGAACCGTCGCCGACTGACAGCGAAGGAATGCGCGAATCGGCCATAAATTTGATTTACTTTTCGAAATCTCTGTGATAAGGTTTATTTCGTTATGAGGGAGCTCATAGCACTACATTATTATTTTTTCATTCAGCGGAGGTAGTTTAGAATGAACAAGGGTACTGTTAAGTGGTTCAACAACCAGAAGGGTTATGGCTTCATTTCCGATTCTGAAGGAAACGATGTATTCGTACATTATTCCGGACTGAACATGGAAGGCTTCAAGTCTCTGGACGAGGGCGAGGCTGTTGAGTATGACGTAATCCAGGGTCAGAAGGGACCGCAGGCCGTTAACGTAACCAAGCTCAACTAATTCGGGTTGATGCCGGCGGCGTTCGGTCACTAATAGATCAAGAACAGAGTGCCTTTTCTTAAGATATACGTTTGGATATACGCAGTCTTTGCTCGCATGGCGATTGCCCTGCGTTTGAGTACGGTATGTGAAAGGCTGTATATTTGAGTAATTGTGCAAGATGTAAATGAGCTGATTAGTAGCAAAGGGGACATCCGTAAGGATGTCCCCTTTGTTGTGCCTCTGTGTCTGCTTTCCCTAATTCGCCATCTCCGCCAATTTCTCCAGAGAGAGATCTCCGCCAAAAAGATCCAGCGCGCTTCCAACTGTTACATCCATACATCCGTCCGAATGCTCCCGAATCGTCTGCAGGTCCTCATAGGCATGTACGCCTCCGGCATACGTAACCGGAAAGACATTCCCTGTGCTCTCTTTCTTCTCCTTCTGCCAGTTTCCCAAAAGGCTGACCAGATCCTTTTCGATTCCGGATCTTTTCCCTTCCACATCTGCCGCATGGATCAGAAACTCATCACAGCATGCAGACAGATCACTCAGCGTTTCCTTCGTAATCCGCAGATCGGTTGTCTTCTGCCAGCGATCCGTTACCACCGCATAAGAGCCGTCCGTCTGACGCTTGCAGGAAAGGTCCAGCACAAGGTGCTCCCTTCCCACAGCCTTCACCAGCCTCTCCAGGCGGTCTGCGTCCAGCCTTCCATCCCGGAATACATAGCTTGTCACAATTACATGAGAAGCTCCCGTCTCGAGGAACTTCTCTGCCGTCTCTGCCGTGATGCCGCCGCCAATCTGCATCCCGTTCGGATAGGCCTGCAGCGCCTGCAGCGCCTGCCGGCGATCTGCTTCATATCCTGCGGCATCCGATACCGGATTCAGAAGAATGATGTGTCCGCCGGAAAGCCCCCGTTCCCGATAGAGCTCCGCATAGTATCCGGCATCCCTGGCGGAAACAAAATTCTCCCTGCAGGCATCACCGCTCTCTCGAAGAGTGCTCCCGACAATCTGCTTCACCCTGCCGTCATGAATATCAATACACGGACGGATTCTCATGCCAGCACATCCTGCATGTCGTAGAAGCCAGCCGGACGCCCTGCCAGATATCCGGCCGCAGCCAGTGCTCCCTTTGCAAAAATAGCGCGGCTGTACGCCGTATGGGAAAAGGTAATGACCTCGTCCTGCCCGGCGAAAATAACATCATGATCGCCCACAATCGATCCTCCACGAACGGAGCTGATGCCGATTTCATTGCCCGGGCGCTTTTGCCTTCTCGTGCTGCGATCATAGACGTATGTACACCGCTCTTCCAGGGAATCATTCACAGCATCTGCCAGCGCCAGCGCGGTACCGCTCGGCGCGTCCAGCTTTTGATTGTGGTGCTTCTCCACGATTTCACAGTCAAAGCCAGCCTCCTTCAGCTTCGGTGCTGCCTCTGCAAGAAGCTTGAGGAGAAGATTGACTCCAATGGACATATTCGCCGACTTCAGAACCGCCACACTCTCTGCTGCCTGATGCAGCCTTTCCATCTGCTCATCGGAAAGTCCGGTTGTGCAAACGGCAACCGGGATCTTCTTCTCTATGCACCAATCCAGGAGGTGGTCCACTGCCTTCGCATTCGAGAAGTCAATCACAACGTCGACCTCCTCCTGCACATCCTCCAGTGCAGAATACACCGGATAGCCGGCATAGGCCTCCCCGTTCGCATCTACCCCTGCAGCAATGCAAAGAGCCTCATCCTTTTCGGCCAGCTCCGTAATCATTCTTCCCATACGGCCGCAGCAGCCATGCATCAGAATTCGTACCATTCGTTTGTCTCCTTACTTTCCGAGTAAGCCCAGTCTAACCATTGCCTCCTTGAGCTTTTCTGCCTTCGACGGGGTCATCTCCGTCAGAGGCAGACGAAGCGGTCCTGCCTCAAAGCCCATAAGACTCACCGCCTTCTTAACCGGGATCGGATTCACCTCTGAGAACAGGCACTCAAAAACCTCTTCACTCTGCAGCTGCAGCTGCAGAGCCTTTGCAAGGTCACCGTCCGCAAAGGCTGCACACATATCATGCATCAGGCGCGGTGCAATATTGGCTACTACAGAAATCACACCAAGTCCGCCGACCGACATGATCGGCACCGTCTGATCATCGTTTCCGGAATACAGCTCAATGTTGCCATCCGTAAGGGACATCAGCTTGACAATCTGACTGAGGTCACCGCAGGCTTCTTTAATGCCGACAATTCCGGGAACCTCGCGAACAAGCCTTGCTACCGTCTCCGGCAAGAGATTTACTCCCGTGCGGGACGGAACGTTGTACATCAGAATCGGCATCCCGTTTCCTGCCTGCGCTGCAGCGCGGAAGTGCTGATATAAACCTTCCTGCGTGCCCTTGTTGTAATAGGGGGTAATAACCAGCGCCGCATCTGCGCCGTACTCTCTGACTGCTTCGGTCAATTGAACCACCGTCTTCGTGCAGTTGGATCCGGTCCCTGCAATTACAGGCACTCTGTGCTTCACATAATCCACAACAAACCGGCACGCCTCCAGATGCTCTGCCTCTGTCATTGTTGCAGACTCACCGGTGGAGCCGCAGACGACAATGGCATCTGTGCCGTTGTCGATCTGGTAATCCAGGAGCTGCGCGAATGCATCATAGTTAATGGACTGCTCTGCATCATTATGGAATGGTGTAACAATTGCTACTGCTGATCCGTGAAAAACCGCCATGTCTTACTCCTTTTCTCCCTTTGTGACCGCTTCGTCTTCCTTTTCTTCCGAGTACCGCCGGAACGGCACCTCGCTGATCTCCTCAATCTCGTCTGCGTACAGGCAAAGTCCGTCGTCCATTCTCGTGCCCGTCAGCACCACATCCGTATCCATGCGATGCTCCAGAAGAGCTCCCATCTCCTCAAACGTGATGATCCCGTTGTCAATCAGACCAAGGACATCATCCAATACCAGAATGTCGCACTCTCCGGTATCCAGCACCTTTCTCGCATAGTTCAAGCCATTCCGAATATTGGATGCCTCTATGCTGCGCTGCTGCTCATCCATGTCCTTCCACATGATCTTCGCTTTTTCAAAACGGAACAGCTTGACCTCCGGCTCCAGCTTGTGAATAAACTCTGCATCCGACAAGCCTCGTCCCTGGAAGAATTGAATGATAACCGCATGTCCGCCCGCGGAGGCCCGCATCAGTGCAAGCCCGACCGCAGCCGGTGTCTTCCCGTGTCCTGCGCCAACGAAAATTCTGACTTTACCTCTAGCCATAGGGGATTCCTCATTTGCCCGTAACGATATTGCCTGTCAGTTCTTTGCTGCCTCCAGAAGCTTTTGCTTGAGTTCACTTTCAATCTGAACCAGTTCGCCCTCTGCAGCCTTTCGCTTCTCCTTGCCCTCTGTCTGGATCTTCAGGATTTCATCCATCGCAGAGATCAGCGTCGCGTTCGTATTCTTCAGTGTCTCAATATCTACGATGCCGCGCTCCGATTCCTTCGCTGCAGCCACCGTTGCAGTCTTCAGGGCAGACGCATTCTTCTGCAGCAGCTGATTAGTCATATCGTTCACCTCACGCTCTGCCTTTGCCGCCTGCGTCGCATGCTCCAGACCGATGGCGATTACCATCTGATTCTTCCACAGAGGAATGGTATTGACAATTGTGGACTGAATTTTCTCCGCCATCGTGGTGTCGGAATTCTGCACCATACGGATTTCAGGGGCTGTCTGCATCGCAACGGTTCTGGTCAGCTCCAGATCATAGATTTTCTTCTCAAAGCGATCGCACTGCTCCGCCAGGTCCTTGGCCTTCTGCGCATCCTCTGCAAGTCCGGACTGCGCCGCCTTGTCCTGGAGATTTTTCAGTTCTCCTCCGCGCACTTCCTCCAGCTTCTTTTTGCCGGCTGCAATGTACATGGTCAGTTCATGGAAATAGCTAAGGTTCAGCTCATACATCCTGTCCATGAGGTCGGCATCCTTCATCAGCTGGACCTGGTGCTTCTCCAGCTCATTGCTGACCGCCTGTACATTGGTTTCCACCTTCGCATAGCGGTTCTTCAGTGCCTCAACCTTGTTGGCTTTCTTTTTAAAAAAGGCAGCAAAGCCCTTCTCCCCTTCCTCAACATCGAAGTCCTTCAGCTCCGTAACAAGACTGGAAAGCATGTTGCCGACTTCTCCCATATCCTTTGTACGGACGTTATCAATGGCCTTCTGCGAGAAATCCGCCAGCTTTTTCTGCGTCCCGACGCCATAATTCAAAACGGCACTCGTATTGGACAGATCAATCTGCTTGACAAATTCATCGACCTGCCTCTTCTCTTCCTCGGTCAGCGTATCCTCCGGGGCCAGCACCTCCTGTGCTGCAGGCTCTTTAGCCTGTACAGCCGGGGTCTCCATCGCCGCCTCAGCGGCTCCGAACTCCAGGACCGGTGCGGACGGCGCCTTCTCTAAACTGCTGAATTCATCTCCCATTATTCCCTCTCCCTACCGCAGCCAGCCTGCGGCTGCACAATCACTTCTTTTTCTTGGCATTCTTGCGGGCAAGCGCAGCCAGCTGCTGCTTCATGCGCTTCTCCTCCGCCTTCTTGCTGTCCTTGTTCTTACTGCCGAATTTGCTCATGTTCCACACTCCTCCAGATTGACACCATTATACATGATTCGTCATCGGTACACTATACATATGATACCAGGGCCCCAACATCTACATTCCGAGTGTCGTCAGAATCCCCCACAAAGGAACCGTGACAACGGACAGTGCCGTGGTGAACACGACACACCGCGCAGCCGTTTCTTCATCCGCTCCATATTTAGCCGCCAGAAGCGACGTTGTCGAGCCGGCCGGCATAGCCGCCAGGAACACCGACACGCCGGTAACCAGTGAATCCATCTGCAGCCATCGGCAGGGCAGCCAGACGATCAGCGGAATCACTACCAGGCGCAGCAGGGCAAAATAAATCTGTTTTGCCGTCACCATGGTCTTCCAATCAACATCCGACAGGATTGTCCCGATATAGACCATCGTCATCGCAGTTGTGCAGGCAGACAGTGCGGAGACGGTTTTGTCAAGAAACCCGGGAAGCGGTATTCCTGTCAGCATCAGGAACATTCCGATGTAAACCGCGATCATGCACGGATGCACCAGCACCTTTTTGATAAGGCCCTTCCGATTTCCACCCTGGTTAAAATAAGACACTCCTGCCGTCCACATAACAATCCGCTGCGGAATCAGATAGATCGATGCATACAAAAGCCCCATATCGCCGAACACCGCCTCCGTCAACGGATTTCCCATAAAGCCGGCATTGGAGCAGACCGTAGCATATTGATACACCTGTTTTTCTCCATCCTTCATTCCGCGGTAACAGATATATCCCATACCA
>CAVBQH010000035.1:0-6810 GCA_963597485.1 Acutalibacteraceae bacterium | reverse complement strand
GCGCAGTTAGTCATACTCTCCTCGGTGATTGCCGTTGCACCGGTCAGTGAGAACACGCCGCCGATCTTGATGGTGTCTGCAGAAGATGTGCCACCACCGTTTGCTCCGCATCCGGCCAATGCTCCCGATCCCAGAAGAGCCGCAGCAGCGATTGCGGTTATCCTCGTTGTCATTGATGTTCCTTTTGCTGTCTTTTTCATAACACTCCTCCTTCTGCCGCAGCTGCGGCCTATAAATAACGCCTTCAGAAAGCAACCTCTGCTTTCACCGGCGCCTTCGATGAAACAAGATTTCCGTTGTGCACTGACAACAGAACCGGACTCTGGAACCGGAACACCTGAAAATCATCCGCACCGTCCAGAACGAGGAAGCTCGCCGGCTTGCCCTCTTCTATTCCGTAGTGATCCTCGATGCACAAATTCCTGGCTCCGTTCGTCGAGATAAAGTCCAGACAATGGCTCAGATCCTGATAGCCGGTCATGTGCTCCACGTGCATTCCCATCTCGAGGACCCGTAAAAGATTCCCCACCCCCGGCTGATACCAGGGATCGTAGATTGAATCCTGCCCCAGTGCGACGTTCAGCCCCGCCTGAGACAGTTCTCGGATTCTCGTAATTCCCCGGCGCTTCGGATACGTATCAAAGCGGCCGTCCAGCGAGGTGCTGGCCGTCGGGCAGGAGTTAAACCGGATCCCCGACTCCTTTAATGCCCGCAGAAGCTTGGTAAAATACGCATCGTTGTAGGAGCCGGTCGCGCAGGTATGCGCCGCCACCGTCCTAGGTCCCATCTCCCGCTTCCAGGCCTCCGCTGCCATCACCTCCAGATACCGGGTGACACCGTCATCAATCTCATCACAGTGCACATCAATCATGCGGTCATAATGCTCTGCCAGATCAAAAACAAACTGCAGGGATTCTACGCCCAGCTCTCTGGAAAACTCATAGTGCGGAATGCCTCCGACGCAGTTCATTCCGGCCTCCATCGCCCGCGTCATCAGCTCCTTTCCGCCGCGAAAGCTGCAGATTCCGTTCTGAGGGAAAGCCACGGTCTGGATCTCGATGAGGTCCTTCATGTCCTCCTTTAGAAGCTGCAGTGCTTCCACCCCCTTGAAGGATGTCTCCGTGACATCCACGTGCGTTCGAACAAACTGCACGCCGTATTCTGCCATCATGCGCAGCGCAGCCTTGGCCCGGTCGTAAATTTCAGAAACCACCAGCGGCTGTGTGGTTTTGTATTCATCCCAGGTCGTGATGCCCTCGAACAAAGTGCCTGACATATTAAAATGCGGAATTCCTGCCGTCATAACGCAGTCCAGATGGATATGCGGTTCGACGAAAGGCGGCATCAAAAGCCGGCCCTGCGCATCATAGGCATCCTCCGGAACCGGCTGACTCCCGCTGGGAACAATGGCAGCAAACCGGCCCTCCTCCAGGAACACATCGGAAAGTCCCTGCCTCCCGCGCACCCGTGCGTTTCTGATCACGCTGGGTGCTTTTTTCAATATTTTTTCTGCCATAGCATGCTCTCTCCCTTAACTCAACACATCTTTCACCAGCGTCTCCGGCTTCTTCTCCAGAATGACCTTTCCTTCGTGAACTGACAAAATAACGTGTGCACGTTCCCGAATGGCTTCGATTTCATCGGCGGCATCCAGGACAATGAAGTTCGCTGCCTTTCCTTCCTCGATGCCGTACTGATCTGCGATGTGAAGCGTTCTGGCGCCGTTCTCGGTGATCAGCTTCATGCCCTCCAGGAGCTGCGGTGTGCTCATCATGTGGGCCTGGTGAAGCGCGAAGTCCACCTGATGAATGAGATTGCCGTTCCCCATGGGATACCAGGGATCTGAAATGGAATCCTGGCCCAGGCTGACATTGCAGCCTGCTGCAATCAACTCATCAATTCTGGTGAGGCCGCGGCGCATGGGATATCCGTCATAGCGTCCCTGCAGATAGGTGTTTTCCGTGGGGCATGAGATAAAATTGATGCCGGAACGCTTGAACTTGGTCATCATCTTGTAGGCATAGGCATTGTTGTAGGAGCCCATCGCACAGGTATGGCTGGCACTCACGCGGTCCTTCATTCCCGTGTAATAGGCCTGTGTAGCTATGGTTTCCACGAACTTCGAATCCTGGTCATCCGTTTCGTCACAGTGAATGTCGATCAGCTTGTCGTAGCGCTCGGCATATTCAAATGCGGTCTTCACCGACTTTTCTCCCAGCTCTCTGGAAAACTCATAATGCGGAATGCCGCCGACTACATCGCACCCCATCTTCAGCGCTTCCTCTACGAGCTCGGCACCGCCCTCATAGGCGTAATAGCCTTCCTGCGGGAATGCAATCAGCTGCAGATAGAGCTGATCCTTCACCTCCTCCTTCACCTCCAAAAGCGCCTTCAACGCTGTCAGGTTTGGATCCGTAACATCCACATGCGTGCGTATATACTGCACGCCATGGCGCATTTCCATGCGGATGCCCTGGTACGCCTTCTCCTTGATAAATTCCTTCGTCAGAACCTTCTTGCTGTCAGACCACTGATTGATTGCTCCGAACAGAGTGCCCGTCAGATCCTGCGGATTCATGGTGTAGATGTAGTCCAGGTGAATATGAGACTCCACATACGGCTCTGACACCAGTCTTCCCTCCAGATCGCGAATAGCCGCGTTCTGCGGCCTTTGCGCCCCTGCTTCCCGGATCCAGAGGATTTTGCCGTCCTCAACGCCAATGTCCCATTGGCCTTGTCTGCCGCGCAGTTTTGCATTGCAATACAGTTCCATGATCCTTCCTCCTTTGACACATGCCCTATCCACGTGAGCATTACCGTACAGAAATCCGTGTAACTATAGAAACGCCAAAAGGGGCCACGGCTTACCACGCCATGGCCCCTTTGCCTAAAAAAAGTCCTGCAGAAAGGCACACCTTGTGCCGTCTCTACAGGACCTCATTGTCTTGCTCTGTTTTCCCGTTCAGCATCTGCCGATTTCAATGTGAACCGGTGTGCAGCCAAAGCCAGAAACACCTTCACACGTTCACACCGAAGATGCAGTGAACAACTATTGCGTCATTTTAGGCCGCCGTCCACCTCTTCGTAAATAGATAAAGCATCCAGACATTTTACAGGAACACTTTGTTTTTTTGTCGCATCTGCTACTGCAGAATTCTTCGAATGGCAACAATGTTGCGGTAGGTTGCGGTTCCCGTCGTAATGCCGTACCTCGGGTTGGAGGCATGCACGATCTGGTTGTTGCCAAGGTAAATGGCCACATGTCCGGAGTACAGGATCAGGTCTCCGGGCTGTGCCTCCGACAGAGAATTCACCGCCGTGCCGCACTGCTGCTGCGAGCCCGTATAATGCGGAAGGCTCACGCCGAAGTTCGCATATACAGCCATCGTAAAGCCCGAGCAGTCTGCTCCGTTGGTCAGACTCGAGCCTCCCCAGACGTACGGATTGCCTACGAACTGTAGCGCATAGTTGGCTACTGCCTGTCCGGATGCACTGCCGGAGCCGCTGCTGCCGTTATAGGTATTCAGCGCACCGGAGCCGGACGTCTTTTTGCCGTTCTTTGAATTGCTCTTGGAGCTGCTTTCTGCTTCTTCTTTTTCTTTTCTGGCTTCCTCTTCCGCCGCGCTGGAGGCAGCTGCTGCAGCTTCCTCTGCTTCCTCCTGAGCTCTGGATATCGCCTCCGGATAGATTTCCTCCACATCGGCAAAGTCGGATGAAATGTATCCCTCACCGTCCTCGGTATTGATCTTGTACCAACCGTCAGCCTCCTCAAGAATATCCAGTGTTTCGCCCTGACCGATCAGTGTAATGACATCCGAATCCGCAATCGGTGCCGCGCGGACGCGCAGCGTTTCCGTCGTCACAATCGCTTGCTTCGTCACCACGGAATCCGCCAGCTGCTGCGCCGCATCGCCGGTTGCGACATATTCCTCACGAATGTACCCTGTCACATCACCGGATTTGATACGCGCCCATCCGTTCCCCGTGCGGCCCAGAACCTTCGCGACGGAGCCGTTGTACAGCTTACCGACAATCTCCGCCTCCGTATCTGCATCCGCTCGCACGTTGATGTATCCGTTGACCTGTGCCACCACCAGCTCATTTCCGTTCGAATCGGTAGCCGGGGTCTCATTTGTACTCCCTGCGTCACTTCCATCCGCCTTGCCGTCTGCAATGGAGATGGTCGCCTCTTCAGCCTCATCAGGCGTACTCTCACCATTTGCCGCTGCCATGAGGGTCTCTGCCTCTGCCGCTGTAATAACGCCCTGATCAAGCTTGAGCTGGGTCTGTCTGCGATCTGCCATATGCGCCAGCTGCAGCGCAATGTTTGCATCGGACACAACGGTTACTGCCGTTGCTGATAGAATGGTCGCTGTGGCATTATCGATACGGATCCCCTGCGTCTGGGATACCGCATTCACCACCGACTGCTCCTTGGTCTGCACCGGAGTCAGCGTAGTTGCTACAATGTCGTCCCTTCCGCCCTCATTTTCCTGGTCATTCACATCCTGCAGCGAAACCTTACGCGCAGAAAACGCATATGAAAATCCCGCTCCCGGCAAAAGCATATGACCATATTCCTGTCCGGATTCATCTTCGAGAGCTGATTGCGGCAAGGACGCTGACGAGTCCGCAGCTGATTCTTCCGTCTGCGCCTCCTGCGATGCATCCGAAGCCTCTGCCGCAGCGGCCGCGCACGGCGCAGCAATAAATCCAGCCAAAACCGCCGCCAGAAATCGGACCGAAAGACAACCGGCTATGTTAAGATTTTCCGAATGAATACCGAGACAGTTGTTAAACCGGCGCCGTTTTTTTACTTTATACGATCTTATTTTCAATCTCATATAACTCATGAATCACTCTTAAATACAAGATAACCATTCCGTATCAGACAAGATCACTCATTCATCAACAAGAATACGAATTTCATTGGTTCCGTCCTCGGCACAATGATATTCAATATCCATAGCTGCATGTTCTGCAAGCTTGCGTGATAAAGCATCCATATTTTTCAGCGGGTTCTCGGTTTTCGGTGACCAGCGGAATCGAATTTCACAAGTTTCCGCTTTCTCGGAGTATTCCAGATCAAAGTGCACCATGACATTGTCCTTAAGACCCGGCAAAATGGTCTGCAGATATACTTCCTCTATGGAGGCTTCGATCCTGTAAACAAAGTTCGGCGAAAACAGCTTCCGTACCGCCAGTTCATTGATCTTGCTCAGAAGCCCCAGATAATCCAGACTGTCACGCAAAAAGCTCATGTGCAGACCGGACAGCCCATTTATGAAGCGCTGCGTTTCTTCCTTCTGTGGATGATCAAAAATCTGCCTCGGCGTCCCCTCCTCGCAGATAATTCCATGGTCCATATAAATAACGCGAGTTGCAATACCCCTGGCAAGACGCATATTATGCGTGACGATGACCATCGTCATTCCTTCCTTTGCAAGCCGCCGGATTACTGCCACCACTTCTCCCTCCATGGTTGGATCCAGTGCCGACGTCGGTTCATCGAACAGGATAACCTCAGGTTCCACAGCAAGTGCTCTGGCAATGGCAATTCTCTGTTTTTGTCCTCCGGAAAGTGCATCCGGATAACTCATCTCCTTTTCCTCGAGTCCAACCATCCGCAACAGCTTTTTGCCTCTTTGGTACGCCTCCTCTCGAGACATTCCCAGGACTTTTATGGGTGCATACATAATGTTGTCAATTGCATTCATATGATTGTACAGGTTGAACCCCTGAAAAACCATTCCCATCTTCTGACGCACCTTGCTGAGATTGCAATCTTTTGCTCCCATGTCCATGCCATCGAAAATGATTCTGCCGGAGGTTGGCGTTTCCAATCGGTTGAGACAACGTAAGAATGTAGATTTCCCGGTTCCGGACGGCCCAATAATGACAACAATTTCTCCTTTGCGGATCACCGTGCTGACATCCTTCAGAACCGCTTCACCTGCAAATTTCTTTTGCAGGTGCTCAACTGTAATCAGCTCATCTCTCATCTCGTCATTTCCTTTTTGTGCCGTCAATCAGCATGTTCTGTGAGATCTTCTCCTTTGCCACTCTCCGCGCAAGCCATTCTTGCAGCATATGCATAGCAAGAAGAAGCACCCCCGCCATAACAAGGTAGATAGCGGCAATGATCGCCAGCGGCACAAAAGCCTCAAAGGTGCTGCTGCGGATAATATCTCCCGCCTTGGTAAGATCCGTAACCGCAATGTAGCCCACAACCGCCGTGCCCTTCATAAGACTGATCAGGTTGCTGAAATACCCGGGAAGCATCCTGCGAACAGCCTGCGGAAGCACAATTCCGCAGAATGTCTGCCATTCGGTCAGTCCGGAAGCCAATGCAGCCTCTCGCTGTCCTTGTTCTACGCCGCTGATACAGCTTTCGAACAGCTGCGACATGTATGCGCCGAAAATCAACCCAAAACCCAGAATCGCCACCGCAACATTTGATGCTTTGGAATGCCCGAATACAACATAATACAGCAACATCAAAATAACCACCACCGGCAGTCCCTGCATCAAAGCAGAATACACTCTTGCCACCGCACGAAGGAATTTAAGATGTGACATTTCCATAGCACAGAACAATGCTCCCAGCACATTAGCCAGTGCAAAGCCTGCTACCGTAATCAGCAGCGTAACCCCAAGACCGCTCAAAACAGACTTCCAGCGATCCTGTTCCAAAAGGGTCCTCTGTATGCTCGTAAGCAGCACAGTTCCATTTTCCTCCGCTGTTGCAGAAACGATATCCGTCGCCTGCTCCGTCTCCTCCTTTGCATCAGATGCTATAATGGTGTCTAG
>CAVBQH010000034.1:0-9795 GCA_963597485.1 Acutalibacteraceae bacterium | reverse complement strand
ATCCCCTGCTCAGCGCCGTAGTAAATCGGGGCCGTTGCGGTTCCATAGCCAAGGCACGCAAGATATCCTGCATTGCAGTGGGTCAGAATGCCGTCACCGTCCTTGATCAGCTTGACGCCGTACTCTGCAATCTTTTTCGTCATCTCAGCGTTTTCTGCCTCGATCCTCCTGGCCTCCTCGCCCAGAAGTGCAACGATCTTCTCCGGGCTCTTGTCCGCATTCTCCTCGACAAGCTTTGTCTGGCGCTTCAGTGCCCAGGAGAGGTTAACCGCCGTAGGCCGGGAGCTGTTAAGGTACTCGGCCTGGCGGCGAAACTCCGCAAGAAACGCATCATACTCCAGGTCTTTATAACGCTGCGCCAATACATACATGGCATAGCCGGCGAATACGCCGATGGCCGGCGCCCCTCTCACCTGCAGGAGCTTAATTGCCTTCCAGGCCACCTCTTCATCATGGATCCGAAGGTACTCCTCATGATTCGGGAGCCTGGTCTGATCCAGAATAATCACGTCCTTCTCGTCGTCCGAAAGCCGAATGACCTCCAGACGGTTTCCCTTTGTATTCTCCATTTTCTCTCCGTTCTTTCTTGATTCCCGCATTGCCAGGCCGCTGCGCTGATTGATGCAGCTGCCCGGACCAGCTGTCCTTTTACCACCCGTATGTGTGCGGCAAGTGCTGCAGTGCAGCATTCACTCACTCTACATCACACAGTGTATCCTCTTTCCGAGCACAGCGTCAATAATCTCGCGGGGCCCCATTTTTGCAAATCCGTCCGGATCCTGCATAACCCCCTTTTCCAGATCCCAGTGCATCAGATTCCCGCTCCGGTATTTCAGCTCGCACTCTCTTGTCGCATAATGCTGATGGCAGGCCGGAAAATAGGTAGCCATAGCGTATTCCGCAATCGCATAGGACTGGGTTGTTTTCTCTTCCGTTTCCGGCAGCATAGAGCCGGAAATCTGCACGCCGGTGTTGGGACTGCTGTGCACCAGAACCACACTTCCGTCCGGGCACTGCCCAAGGCTGATCCACACATGTCCCTGCATGCTCACAATATCGCCGGGCCGATAGGCATCGATGGCCTCATTGGGCACGTAGGTTCCAAATCCCTTTTGCGCAAAGGTCTCTGCCATCGCCGTGGAGCTTGTTACATACCCCGGGTGCCCGGATGCGCTCTCCAGCGTGTTGTACACGGTCCACCCCACAAATCCGGAGCAGTCAAGGCCATGACCGAATTCAAACCGGTGCTGATCATAGTCGTAGCTGCCGGCATTCGCGTCAAAATACGACTTCCACTCCGGATTCAATCCGATCCGGACTCCGTCCTCTCCTGCACCGTCATCCTCCTTGTTCCAGCCGCCGCCCCAGACATACAGCGTCTGACCGCAGGGTCTTAGCGCGTTGGTCAGAAATTTCCTAAGCGTAGGCTTTTTATTTTCCCGTATCTTCTCCGCAAAATAGCGAAACAGCGGCGCGCCGTCAGCGACGCCGTCCTCCGCAGTCTCCCAGCAGTTTTTCTCCGGATGCCACTGCGAGCCGTAGATGGGAAGCGTTTCGTGGACGATGAATTCAATGACGCCGTCGTCGCTCTTCTGGATGACCTTCAGCCCCTCTCCGAGCTCTCCCAGCGCCTGGTGGTGATAGCTGTTCGTGACAACCGCATCACCGTAGAGCTCATGCAGAAAGGTTCCGGGCGTAAGCGTAGTCCCATGATACTCCCCTGTACCCAGTCCGGAATGATAGGTATGATGCTCGCGAATGCCGTCCGGAAGATCCTGAATGATTGTGCCGCCGAGACACACATTGATGATCTGTGCCCCCTTGCAGATGCCCAGAATCGGCTTCCCAGCCTCCGCAAACAGCCGGCAAAGGGTGAGCTGCACCACATCCAGCGCGTGGTCCACCTCTCTGGTTCCATTCATTTCTTCATGAAAGAACACCGGATCGATGTCATCACCGCCCGGCAGAATCAGAGCATCATACTCCTCGATGCTCTCCGGAATTTCTCTTGTATTCACACACTCTGCGCCCACGTGCTCCATGGCGCGAACATAGTTCGGCGTATCCAGATTGGCAATCAGAACCTTTATTTTATCTTCCATTTCTGCTCCTTTTATGCAAGGCCCTCAGCCTTGCGGCAACAACTTCCGGTGGATCGCACGGAATTTACTGCTTCGCAGCGCAAATCCGGCGCCAGAAACGCCTTCATCAGCGTTTCCTTACATCTCATAACAACGCAGGGGATGACAAGGCAGCGGCTTCCATGCCGCCTCGTCATCCCCGATGTGTTAATCATTATTGTTGGCAAGTACGCTTCGGTATTCCTCCAGCTCCTTCTCATTGGCAAGGATAAAGTGCCCCGGAAGGATCTCAGTCCACTGCGGCTTGTACTCGGAATAATCGTGTACCGATGCATCGTAAACCAAAAGCGTCTTGTTCTTCTCCTCAACAGGATCCGGCTGCGGAATAGCAGACAAAAGGGCCTTGGTGTAAGGGTGCAGAGGGTGGCGGAATAACTCCTCCGACTCTGCAAGCTCAACAATCTTCCCCTTATGAATAACCGCAATCCGGTCACAGATAAAGCGTACCACGGAAAGGTCATGAGCAATAAAAAGGTAGGTCAGACCACGCTCCTTCTGAAGCTTGGACATAAGATTCAGCACCTGTGCGCGAATGGAGACGTCCAGAGCCGAAATCGGCTCATCGGCCACAATGAACTTCGGATCCATAACCAGTGCTCTTGCGATGCCGATACGCTGCCTCTGCCCGCCTGAGAACTCATGCGGGAAGCGGCTTGCAAACTCCGGAAGAAGTCCCACTGCACGCAGGGCCCGGTCCACCTTCTCCTGGCGCTCCTGCTCACTGAGGTGATGCCCCGGTGAATAGAGGCCCTCAGATACAATATAGCCTACCTTCGCGCGTTCATTCAGGGAGCTCATGGGATCCTGAAAGATCATCTGGATATCCCTGGTCACCTGCTGATCCTCTTCCTTGGTCAGCTTTCCGGATACGCGCCTGCCGTTAAAACGGATTTCTCCCTCCGATACCGGATTGATGCGGATGATGGAACGGCCGATCGTTGTTTTGCCGGAGCCGGACTCGCCGACAAGGCCAAAGGTTTCTCCCTCGTAGATGTCAAAGCTGACATCGTCAACTGCAACAAAGGGATGACGCTTCGCACCGAACTGCACCTTGATATGGTCAACCTCAATGAGCTTTTTGCGTTCAGCCATTGGCTTCACCTCCTCTTGCAGCATCTCCTGCCGCATGACTTTCTGCATCCTCTACCGGCGTTCCATACTCCGGCGACGCAATTCCGAGCGCTCGTCCCTTTTCACGCAGAACGCGGATATGCTCCGGCGGCTCGATCCTGGGAGATCTCGAGTCCAGAAGCCAGGTTCTTGCATAGTGCGTCGGCGTCACTTCGAACATCGGCGGACGCTTTACAAAATCAATCTTCAGCGGTCTAGGGTTGCGGGCAGCAAAGGCATCGCCGTGGACCTCCATGAACAGATTCGGAGGCGTGCCGACAATCGTGTACAGATCCTGTCCCTTGATACCCAGCTGCGGCAGACTCGAAAGCAGTGCCCAGGTATATGGGTGCCGCGGATCATAGAACACCTCATTGCAGCTGCCGATCTCCACAAAGTCACCGGCATACATGACAGCAATGCGGTCTGCCACATTGGCGACAACGCCAAGATCATGGGTGATATAGATGGTCGTCAGGTCGTATTTGGCCTTCATATCCTTCAGGATACCCAGGATCTGTGCCTGGATGGTCACATCCAGCGCAGTCGTCGGCTCATCACAGATCAGGATTTCCGGCCGGCAGGCAACAGCAATGGCAATGACAACTCTCTGACGCATGCCGCCGGAGAACTCATGCGGATACTGCTTGTACCGGCGCTCCGGATCACTGATGCCGACATCCTCGAGAAGCTCATAGACAGCCCTTTTCGCCGCCTCACCGTGCAGATTCTGGTGCAGCTCTACCGCCTCCTGAATCTGATAGCCGATGGATTTCAAGGGGTTCAGCGACGTCATCGGGTCCTGCATGACCATGGCAATCTTCCTGCCGCGGATCTGCAGCCACTCCTCATTGGTATGGAGCTTGGTCAGGTCCTTTCCGTCGTACAGGATACTGCCTCCTGTAATCTGTCCGTTGGAAGCATTTAATCCCATCAGGGTCGATACAAAAACGGATTTGCCGGAGCCGGACTCGCCGACAATGGCAAGGCTCTCTCCTTTATAGACGTCCAGGGAAATGCCGCGCAGCGCATGGAGCACCTGGCCGCGGAGCGTAAACTGGAAGTCCAGATCTTTTACCGAAAGGAGAACCTCCCGGCTGGGTGAAGTCGTATTTTCGCTCATAAAAACCTCCGATCCATTCCGAATCCGTTTGAATCAGTTCATGTGGTTCTTCGGATCTGCCGCATCTGCGAATGCATTTCCGACGATGTACATCGAGATCGTGATCACGGCCAGAATAGCCGTCGGGAACAAAAGCTGATAGCGCAGCTCCGGCTGGCTCATCAGAAGGCGGCCGGCCTGTACCAGGTTTCCAAGGGACGGAATGTCCGTCGGAAGTCCGATGCCGATGTAGGTCACGAATACCTCGTTGCCGATGGCCGAAGGAATGGCCAGGGAAATACGAAGAGCAATAACCGAAACCAGGTACGGAAGAAGGTTCTTGGTGACAATGCGGCCTGTGGTCGTGCCAAGGCAGCGGGAGGCCAGATTGTAATCCCGGTCACGAATGATGACGACCATGTTGCGGATGAAGCGCGCCATGGACAGCCATCCCGTCAGGCACAGAGCGAAGATAATGGTTCCGACACTCGGGTTCATGATATAGGAAATCAAAATCAGCACCAGCGTCTGCGGCACATTGTCAAAGATGTTGTAGAGCTCCGTAAAAAAGGTATCGAGCTTGCGGACATATCCCCACAAAAGGCCGATCAGTGTGCCAAAGCCTGCCTCAAAGGCCGCTACTGCAAAGCCGATGCCAAGGGAGGTACGGGTGCCGGCCCAGGTTCTGGCCCACAGATCCTGTCCGATGGAGTTCGTTCCGAACCAGTATTCAGAATCCGGCTGGTGGTTAATGATCTGAATGCCGGTCACCGGATCATTGTTGATGGTCTTGGGGCTTCTCTGATTGGGGAGAATCGGCTGGATAAAGGTAAAGGCCAGCACAGCAATGATTACAATCAGAAAGAAGACGGCTACCTTATTTTTAAAGAAGGCGCGAAGCGTTGCACCCCAGTAGGAATAATTGGAATATCCGCCGCGCTCGGCATTCTTCTCGTCCGATTCCGCCTCTGCAAAGAGCTCCTCATCCGAAAGGTCCTTATACCTTTCATAAGGAGAAAGCTCCCTGGCCAGGCTTTCTGTCAGCGCATTTTCCAGCTGTTTTTCTTTTTCTCCGCGGATGGTCATGCTCTTGCTCCCTCCTTTTTCGTGAAGCTGATTCTGGGATCCACAAGGCCCATAAGGATATCACCCAGCAGAAGTCCGATTACAGAGATTCCGGCATAAATAACAACCAGCGCCTGTACCATGGTATTGTCCTGGATCTTAATAACCTGCACCAGAAGTCCGCCCATACCGGGAATCGAATACAGGGATTCTACATACAAGGAGCCCATCAGTGTGAACAGAATGGAGTTGGGGATGTACTGCACAAGCGGAACAAAGGCATTGCGGAACACATGGGTTCTGCTGATCTTGCCTTCCGGAACGCCCTTGGCTCTGGCCAGACGGATGTAGTCCTTGTTGGCCTCATCCACCATGTACCGGCGAAGCCACATGGCGTAATAGACAATGTTACCAATGGACAGGGAGAAAACAGGGAGAATCCAGGTCAGCCAGTTGCCCTCATCGAACAGCATCGAGACGCCTAAAAGCTCACTGCCGTAGAGCTGAATGAGCAGATGATATACCGCAGAAGGGACAGCCTGCACAATGACGATCAGCACCGTTCCGAATTTATCCCACAGCTTCCAGCGGCTCCTGGTGGACTTGGCCATGGCAATTCCCAGAGGAAGGCCCAGGGCCAGCGAAATAATCTCTGCCAGAAGTCCCATTTTGATCGAGATAGGGGCCTTCTTGGCGATAATCTTGGCAATCGGGTACCCTTCCCGGTATTTATTGGAGGTGCCAAGATCGCCCTTGAGGACCTGTCCGAAATACTTCACCACCTGCACCGGAGCCGGATCCTTCAGACCAAGCTTCTGAAGCGTGACATTGATCTGCGTCTGCGACATCTTCTCGTAGTTATTGAAGTAGCCTTCCACAGGCATCTTGCGCAGGAGCAGCAGCACAATGGTAATGACGATACATAATGTAACCAGAGAGTGCAAAAGACGTTTGAGAATATACTTGCCCAACGAGATCCTCCGTTCCGGTACGGCGCAGCCCTTGGCAGCGCCTCCTTTGATTTATCCTGACTGCAGCAGGCCGCTGCAATCGAAATCCGACAGATGCCTTATCGGCATCTGCCGGAAATGTGATGCACCAGCTGATTCGGTAGGTGTGCATCCGCTGAAGTCGTTTTAGTTAAGGAAATGCTGATCCGATCAGTATCTCCTTCGCTTACATGGTTACTCTGCCTCAGCTGCAAGAGAAGCGGTTCTCTCCTCTTCCCACTGCTGCATAGCTGCCTTGAACTCGTCCATGCTCATGGATGTCTCACCAAGGTGCTGATATTTATATCTCTCGGTTGCTACACCGTAAGGTGCATACTCACCCTCAAGAGGATTCAGCTTGGATACGACATAACCATCGCCCAGAGAAATGCTGTACGGTACGATGATCGCATGATCGATCAGAAGGCTCTCTGCCTCTGCAAATGCAGTGTAGCGGGCCTCATCATCGTCATAGATTGCAGAAGCCTCTGCCACCTTCTCGCTCCACTCCTTGTAGATAGCCTGTGTCTCGGAATCCTCAGAGATATCCCAGAAGTTGTAGTTGTTGCCCTCGCCGAACGGCTCAGCCCAGGTCTGCGGATCTGCGTAGTCAGCGCCCCAGTTACACTTCATGAATGCGTACTTGCCGCTGCGGCGTACTGCAGAAAGGAATCCGGTCTCCGGACCAGCCTCAACAATGATGTCGATGAAATCCGTTCCGAGAACGCCTTCCATCTGCTGCTCGATGACCTGGCACTCCTTATCCCAGTTGGTTGTCGAAGGATTGTACGGCATCAGGACCTTGATCGGGAAGGTGCAGCCGGCTGCTGTCAGCTCTTCCTTGGCCTTGTCGCGGTACTCAACAGCCTTCTCGGCATCGAAGCTGTCGCCGGCCGTGATATCTGCGAGTGCATCATACTGTGTGTAATCCTTGCCGGCCGCTGCTGCAAAGTTCGCAGGAGTTACCGAGTTGTTCAGAAGGCTTTCCGGGTTGTACGGCTCGCTGACGGTCAGAGCCTTTACGCGGTCCAGGGAAGCCATCAGAGCCTTACGGAAGTTCTCGTTGTTGACGGCGATCTTCCAGTTCTCCGGCTCATACTGCTCGTCGAACTCCGGATCAAAGTTGAAGGCAAAGAAGTAGCTGAAGGAGTTGGACGGACGGGAGCCGTGTACCTGATCCTTCACAGCATCATCGTTGAGCCAGGAATCCAGAAGGTCTGCGCTGATGCTTGCGTAGTCGATCTCGCCGTTCTTGTACATGTTCGCTTCTACGCTGGATGCATCTGCATTATAGGTAGAAACGATCTCATCGATGTATACGTTATCCTTATCCCAGTAGGTCTCGTTCTTGGCCAGAACGTGCTTCTCCTGCGGCTCATAGGTATCCAGGATGTATGCGCCGTTGTACCAGAGGCTCTCGTTGTCCAGTCCGAAGGAATCGCCGTACTCATCCAGGCAGGCCTGAGAAACCGGCATGTAGGAGGTGTAGGAAACGATGCTGGTGAAGAAGGAGCAGGGAACATCCAGCGTGTAAACCAGTGTGTAGTCATCGGTTGCGGTAACACCGATGTCCTCAGCCTTTACCTCATCCACCGGCTCGAGCTCATTTCCGTCGTCGTCCGTTGTCTTGGTGCCGTCCTCGCTGGCAAGCATGTATGCGGTGTAGTCATAGTAAGCCTGTGCGTTGTGAACCACAGCGCCGGTGTCATACATGTACTGGTTGTCCGACTCATTGGCTGCGTTGTTTACGTAACGGGCTGCTGCAACCCAGTCGTTGGCGGTTACATCGGCAACCTCCTTGCCGGTGTTGTCAACCCACTTGGCACCCTGGCGGATGTGGAAGGTCCACTCGGTCATATCGTCGTTGGACTCCCAGCTCTCAGCAAGTCCGGGGATGATGTTGCCGTAGGAATCGTAATCTACCAGGCAGTCGATGATGTTCGCGCTGATGGCGTAATCATTGGTGGTGCTGGTGGTCAGATAATTCAGCGTCTGTACCTCTCCGGAGTACAGTGTCCGGTAGGTCACCTTCTCATCAGACGAAGCACTGGAGCTCTCGGAGCCTGCACTCGCGCTCGTGCTGTCGGCGGATCCTGAGGAACTGCCGCAGGCGGCCAGAGATGCAGCCATAACGCCCGCCAGCACTCCTGCAAGAAGCTTACTGGTCTTTTTCATAATATCCTCCTTTAGCAATAGATGGTTGCCATACAGCCCCGGTTTCCTGCATTCTTCTCTTCCGGAATACGTACCGAAAGAAGCACGCAGAAACGATTCTGTATAATTGTATACGATAATAAAATCCCAGCGTCCGCCTGTCAACCGAAACAGGAATTTTTCTGAGCAAAATATGGTCGCATGTATTCACGGGCCTTCCGTGGAAATGACGTGGTGCTCATGTTTTCCTCGCAGGGATTCTCTATGAACGTCGCTTCTTCACCAAGCGCCCGATCCGCGCAAAACTCGTCCGTCCGCAGGCCTGCCTTCGGCAGTCTCTGCGTCTTGGACTCAAACAGTTGCGCTCCTGTCGGGCTGGTGAAGTCGCTCCTTACATGAGAATCCTTCTGCTCGTCAAAAAATCGCCCCACGTCATTTTCCACCAACGCGGCCCTGCTTTACAGCTAATATGCAGGGCAATTCTCCATATCTGCAAAAAGCGCGGATTGCTCCGCGCTTTTCTCATAGGGTCCTTGTGACTGTGTGACTTCCCGGCTCCAGGTAAAACGGTTCCTCTCCGGCCAGGCAAATCCTCGCTGTCACATTGACCGGAATTTCAAAGCTATATTGCAGCGCATGGTCTTCGTACCGCCAGCTGCTGACAATGCGGCCCACCGGCGAATCATAGATGGCCTTCGCATGTCCCAGGGAAGGCTCCGGCACCGGCGCAATCGTAAGTGCCCCGCACTCCAACCGGATGCCGCAGACACCGCCGAAGAGCCACCCGCACACGGCGCCGTAGGAATAGTGATTGAGAGACTCATGCGGAACTCCGTTTTCATCAATGCCGTTCCAGGTTTCCCACACGGTAGTAGCACCTTTGCGCACCTCATAGAGCCACCCGGGCGCCTCCGTCTGCAGCAGCAGCCGGTAGGCTGTGTCTGCGTGTCCGTAATCAGCCAGCACGCGGCAAAGATGCGGCGTAGATAAAAAGCCGGTGTTCAGATGATCGTGGTTCCCACGGACCATTTCATCGAGCGTGTCCGCTGCCGCCCGGCACTCCTTATCAGACAGAAGTCCAAAGGCAATCGGCCGCACGTATTCGCACTGACGGTCCGAATGGATGCCTCCATCCTGTGTAAAGGCCTCCCGGTAGGCTTTCCGTGCTTTTTCGGAAATATCCCGGTAATGGTCCGCATCCTCGCCGCACCCCAGAGCCTCGGCAATTTCAGAC
>CAVBQH010000033.1:0-25186 GCA_963597485.1 Acutalibacteraceae bacterium | reverse complement strand
CCATCGGACTTATCATTGCGCTTGCCTGCTTATCACCGCTTCTGTTTCGGGAGACTTATTATTCCTTCATCGGTGTGACCCCGCAGCTGTATGGCCTGGCGGATCAGTATCTGCGCATCGTGCTGTGGGCGGCACCGATGTTCATCATGTACCATATTCTGAGCGCATCTGTGAAAACCGACAGCGATCCGAGGACCGCGGCGGTCTCTTCTGCAGTGGTCATCGGTACGAATATCATACTGGATTTCACGTTTATGAAGGGCTTGCAGATGGGGGTCCGCGGAGCATCGCTGTCTCTTTGCATCGCTGAAACGCTGGGCCTTCTGGTTCTGATTACACATTTCCTGAAAAAACACAGGATGCTTCGCATCAAGCTGTCTGTCCCGACATTCACAGATGTGAGACATTTTATCTGGGACGGATTTAGTTCCGGCTCTGCTTTTGTCTTTTCGGCGGTGGTCATGCTGGTGTTCAATACGCTGCTGTTTCGATTCAAGGGCGATGAAGGGACGTTTTATGTAGCGGTTTACGGAATTCTGTACACCGTGCAGACCATACCGTGCGGTATATTTGAGGGAGCTTCGGTTTCTTTGTCTACCGTAACTCCCTTCCTGATCGGAGAATCCGATGCAGTCGGTACAAAGCGCATTCGGAGGATGGCGCTTACAGTAGCGGCAGCAGCGGGCGCAATGATCGCACTCGTGTGCGCGGGCTTTCCCGGCATTATTATGGGCTTTTTTGGAATTGCGGATGCCGCTGCAGAACGTGCTCTGCAGCTGTTCGCCATTTGCCTGATCCCAATGGGGATCAATACCATCACAACATCTTTCTGGCAGGCCGTCGGCAGAACCCGTCTGGCAAATGTTCTGTCTGTTCTTCGGAACTGTGCTGTCATACTTGTCTCAGGCATAGTTCTGATCCCGATGTTCAATATCAAGGGAGTTGCACTGGCCTACTGTGTGAGCGAACTCCTGTGCCTGCTTTTTGTTCTGATGGTTCGGACAATTTCGCCGTCCGATGCATTTGTGCAGGAAAGCTGCAGCAGCTATGATCAGAAATTTGAAGCCGATTACCGCATGGAAAAGGAGAGCATGGAGCGCATTTCTTCGGATATCGCAGCGGTTTGTGATCAATGGGGAATTGGAGTCAGACAGTCATTTCTCATCAATTTTGTGTGTGAAGAAGTATTGCTCAACATCATAAAATTTGCGGTTGGAAGCAAAAAGAGCAGGAGACAATACTACATATCTGTTAAAATCATTGCGAAAGGCGAGGACTACATCCTGTGTATTAAGGATAACGTGGGCCTTTATAATCCGTTTGAATCAAACGGTGACGCAATTGACAACGGCGTTTTAAACCTGATTAAGAAGAAAGCCAAAAAATATGAGTATCAGCGCAAGCTGATCTTCAATTACCTATATATATCTGTTTAGCACCTGCCACATTTCAACGTGAATTGACTGCTTGCAGGCATATTCACGATTGAAATTGGCAGGCGGCCAAGGCGCGAAGCGCCTCTGGCCAGCCACATCGAGGTTTTCCGATGGAAAATCGAGATGGGTGCTAAACATGGAATTACAGATACACGAGGACAGCAAATTGCAGAATCAGATCATTTTTCAGGATGAGAAGGAAATTGCCCGTCTGCAGGTCCAGAACGAGCTTCTCGCAGAGTATGAGGCACCAGGCTTTGAGCGAATCTTTGCGACGCGCGAGCGGATAAACGTTCTGGATATCGGATGCAATAACGGAACCAAAACGGTGGATCGATTTTCATCCGGTGCGGTGTCCAAGGTTATCGGTGTAGAATACAATGAGGAGATCGCAAGTGCCGCGCAGGAGCGATATGGAGACGAGCGGTTCTCTTTTTTTTCCGCGGACATCGAGTCGGAAGGTTTTGAAGAGACGCTGCGCGGCAAGATGAAAGAAAAAGGCATTGCCTCCTTTGATATTATTTATATGTCCTTTGTTCTGATGCACCTGCGCAGCCCGGAGGTGCTCTTGCGAAAGATTCGGCCGTATCTGAAAGAGGACGGAAGGCTGGTTGTGATCGAGCGAAGAGATGAGATCTCTTATCTGAAGCCGGATGAGGAGGGATTACTTCTCCGGTTCCTTTCGATGCTGCAGGAGGATAAATATGCCGGCTGCTGCCGGGAAGGCGGACAGCTTCTTTCGATGCTGAAGGACTGCGGATATGGAAACATTTCCGTCTGGAGTGAGGGCGTTTGCGGAACGGGAGAGGATATCCGGAAGAAGGAGAATATCTTTTCCACGTACTTTTCCTTTTTTCCGGAGGATCTGGAGATTCTTCTGCAGGAGGAACCGGATAATGAGAAGTATCGCCTCTGGAAAAAATGGACAGACAGCTTCTATCCGGGGCTGAGGCAGCAGATTCTGAGTAAAGAATCAGAAGTATTTATGGGCACGACCATTTTGGAGTGCGCCAGGGAAGCGTGAGTACGATTCACAGCATTCATGTCGGTCATAACTGCATATTGCGTCCGATGGAAAGTGCCGATGTACATGCGGTTGCTGCGATCAGCTGTGAATGCGTCGGAAAAGGCCTGTATTCGCCGGAGGAAATTGCGGGGACGGTGGCGTCGGACCAGCGATTTATCTATGTTCTCGACGTAGGAAACGGCGAGATTGCAGGCTATATTTATTTTCTGCTGACGGACATTAAGCACACGGCGGCAGATATGAAGCTTGGCAGGGAACGGCTGCAGGCTGTATGCGGAAGTGGAGAACCCGTTCTTGGCCGGATCCAATCTGTGGCAATAAGAAGCGCGTTTCGCGGATATGGGTTTTCCAGAAAACTACTGCAGTTTGCGCTTGCGGTTTTGGCGAAAAAAAGGGCGGAATGTGTGTTCATTGCGTGCTGGAAAAAGGGACAGGATGTTCCGCTTGGGGCGGCCGTGAGATCCTGCGGATTTTGTTTTCTGGCGGAAGTTGAGAATGCGTGGTTTGATAATGAGAAGCTCTACTGTCCCTATTGCCGGGGGCGGTGCCGATGCAGCGCGGAGATCTATTACAGGCGTATCTCTGACCAGCCGCAGTTGGCGGGGCTTTAATTCATTACAAAGGTGGATTATCTGTGAAACAAATTGAAAACAAAAAAAACGGAAATACATACCGGCTGCAGAACAAACTGATTTTCTCCCTGGGCGTCATGGGAGTTGCGCTTACGGTGGTGATTTCACTGTTTGCCTATCGAACAACCAAGTCGTATCTGGAGGAATTGTACGGGGAGCGGGTCACAACGAATTGCAATGCGATTGCAACCATGCTTTCTGCGGAAGACGTAAAAACGGTCATCTCTGAAGGCGGGAATCAGACAGAAGCCTATCAGGAAATGTGCGCACTGTTTAATACACTCAAGGAGGAGGGGAACGTAACCTATTTATCCCTTACGGTTCCGGATGAGGACAGCGTTCATTTTTATATTGATGCCTGTGTGCCGGATATGGGCGATGATGCGGAAAACCAAATGGCGTATGGAGCGGATGTTCTGTATACGGATGCCGTGTATGTGGAGGGGAAAAGCAAGAAGCAGACGGACCAGGATTTGCAGAAATACTATGAGATATACGATCGCTTTGTCCAGAATAAGGGACTTGCAGCGCCGACGCTGACGGATAATGATTACGGCTACAATTATACGGGGATTGCTGTGGTTCTGGACGCGGACGGAAAGGCTATTGCAGAGGTGCAATACATCCTCGACATGACGGATGTGAAGGCCTACCTGCGGTCGTTTCTGCTGAAGATGCTGGGCATTTCTTTTGCCATTATCGCTGTCGGAGTTGCGGCATTTTTCGCTTTTACCAGGAAAACATTAACAACCCCCATCACGAAGCTGGCCAGGTTTACGCAGAATATTACGGATACCGGCGATTTTGAGCATCAGCGCATCGAGCTGAAGACAGGCGATGAAATCGAGATGCTCAGTGATTCCGTGAATTACATGCTGGAGAAGCTCGAGGACTACATTGACAACCTCTCCAGGGTTACTGCGGAAAAGGAACGGATCGGTGCAGAGCTGGATATTGCGACCAGGATCCAGGCATCCATTCTCCCATGCATTTTCCCTGCTTTTCCGGATAGAAAAGAATTCAATATATTCGCGGCCATGACACCGGCCAAGGAGGTCGGCGGAGATTTCTATGATTTCTTCATGATCGATGAACGGCATCTCGCCATTGTCGTTGCGGATGTGTCCGGGAAGGGAGTTCCGGCGGCGCTGTTTATGGTTATAGGAAAGACACTGATCAAGGATCACAGTCAGAACGGAAAGGTTCTGGGAGATGTGTTTGCGGATGTGAACAATCTGCTTTGCGAATCCAATAGTGAGGATTTGTTCATTACAGCGTTCGAGGGCGTCCTTGACCTGGTAACCGGAGAATTCAATTATGTCAATGCAGGACACGAGATGCCGTTCCTGCTGCAAAACGGCAAATTTGAAGCGGTTAGGATCAAGCCGTGTTTTGTGCTTGCCGGTATGGAAGACATGCAGTATAAGGCGGGCTCCATTGTGATGCAGCCCGGAGATAAGATCTTTCAGTATACCGATGGTGTTACGGAGGCAACCAATCAGGAAAATGAGCTCTTTGGAATGGAGAGGCTCGCAGGCAGCCTGAACCGGGTGAAGGATAGGGAACCGAAGGAGATCATCACCTCTGTGAAGCAGGACATTGATGCGTTTGTCGGGAATGCTCCGCAATTTGACGACATTACAATGCTTTGTCTGGATTACAGGACGAGAATGGCAGAGAATGTCAAACCGGCCGATGCAGGAGATCAGAAATGAGCGCATTGTTTCAGGTACTTCCGGAGAATTTCTTTCATCCGCTTGCGGCGCCCGGAAAGATCGTATATTGGGAATGTATGGAGAGGCTGTTTGCGATTACATCGCAGCAGCTTTCTTTTGGTGTTGAGCGGGATGTTCTGGTGGACGAGCTGACCTACTATTTTGATTCGCAGCTGGCTGCGGAAATCGAAGAAGACGCGGATACCGGGGCGATGTCCTCTCGGGATAAGGCGAATTTTATTCTGCGCCGGCTGGAAGGGTACGGCTGGATCTATACCGATGTGGACTACAGCTATGTCCAGCGGGTGAATTTCCGGGACTACGCAGTGGCCATGATGAAGTCGCTGCAGAACATATCCGGTGGGCAGCGGGCGGAGTACCAGGGATATATTTATACAATCTACAATTTGACCAGGGCCAAAGAGAGTCCGGGAGTCGGACTTCTTCAGATCGTAGAGAATACCGACGCACTGATTACGGGCTTGAAGACCTTAAATGCCAATATCAAAAAGTATATCGATGAGCTGACGCGGCATCAGACGGTGCAGGAGATCATGGATGCGCTGCTCAATGATTACTACACAAATGTGGTGGATAAAGCCTATCATCGCCTTGTTACGTCGGACAACGTATCGAAGTTCCGGCCGGAGATATTGGACCGTCTGGAGTCGAATGCCAGAAGCGGCCGATTTCTGGAGCGGGCAGCCAAGGAAATTGCAGAAATCAAGGAGCTGCCGGAGGAAAAGGCCAGGGAGCAGGTGATGACATACCTGCACGAGGTTATCTCGGCATTCCGGGAGATGGATATCATTCTGGAGGAGATCAATCAGAAGAATACCAAATACCAGGGAGCGGCGATTGCGCGGGCTAAATTCCTTTTGACCAGCAGTGCAGATGTAAAGGGACAGCTGAAGAACATTGTGACTGGGCTGGCCGAGAAGATGCAGGAGGAGAGCCTGGATCCGGCAGGACTCTATGAGCTGGAGGAAACGGACCGGCTGATTCGTGTTTTTTCGTGGAATTTCCTGGATATGGATTCGCTGTATGCACCGGTGGAGGGCAGAAAAGAGTTTGCCCCGCAGGAGCTGGAGGCGGTGGAGATTGATGAGGTGCAGCGGCTTACCAAGCGCCTTGCCATGGAAAAGAAGCTTGCCAATGTGCTGAGTCCAGCCAAAATCAGTGCCTATGTGGAGAAGTGTCTGAATGGAAGAGACAGTATGATGGCGGCCGAGATTCTGCAGTATCGAAAGTTCGGCGAGGAGGATGAGGGCGCGGAAGCTGCGCAGGTTTTGGCAGCAAGTCAGGACGAGACAGGAGACCGTGCCGGCGTGCAGATCGTGGAATCGGAATATTCGGATCTGGAACGCTTCATACGACTGATCTATATCCGGCTGTACGGGCAGAGAAAGCGGATGTCCTACCGCATCATTCCGCAGAATGAGACTGAGGTGAAGGGATTCCGTTTTCGGAATTTCACCATTGTGAAACGGTGAGAGGAACGGACACGGGCTGCGCACCAGAGAGGGAAGAGTGAATGGAAGTTCTGGAAGGATTGTCACAGAAAGACCAGGAGCAGTTCCGCAGAGTTTGCGGCAAACTGTTATCCTCGTGCTTTATATGCAAAAGAAATGAGAATACCAAGTCGGATTACTACTTTATCATGCGGCTGCGGGAGCAAATGGAGGAGTACCTGGGGGTTCTGGGGCTTTCGCTGGAGATCAGTGAGCAGTACGGAGTGATCCAGCTGGTAAGCCGGGAAGGCCTTGGCCATGCGAACCTGAAGCTGGCAGACTCCATCATTTTATTGATTCTCCGTATTCTGTACGATGAAAAAAAGCGTGAGCTTTCCCTGACGGATGTGGTGGTCAATGTCGGTGACATTCAGGAGAAGTATCTGTCGATGAAGGTGAGGGACAAGCAGATCGACAAGACTACGATGAACAATGCTTTGCGCACGTTGAAGCGCTACAATCTGGTGAATCTTCTGGACCGCGATATGACGCAGGAGGACGGACGGATTCTGATTTATGATTCGATCCTCATGGCTGTGCGGGTAGAGGATATCCAAAAGGTGTCGGAGCTGATTGACAAGTATCGGAAGGGAGGAAGCAAAGCGGATGAAGCAGTTGAAGAAAATCCGGCTGATTAACTGGCACCGGTTTACGGATGAAACCATCGAGCTGGCAGACGCATGCCTGTTGTCCGGTGAAAACGGCGCCGGCAAATCCACCATTCTGGATGCCATTCAGCTGGTGGTTACTGCCAGCAAAAATAACTTCAATAAGGCCGCCCATGAAAAGGGAAAGCGAACACTGAATACGTATGTTCGCTGTAAAACCGGACAGGAGGGAAAGCCCTACGAGCGAACGGGCGAGATATCGGCCCACGTAGCATTGGAATTCTACGATGAGCAAAAGCAGATTCCCTTTATCCTTGGCTGCGTGATGGACTCAGCATCCGAAGAACGGGAGCCGAACATTGCCTGGTACCTGATGGAGCGCAGTGAGCTGGAGTCCGGGATGTTCTTTAATGGGCGTCAGGTCCGCAGCATTTCCTCCTTCCGATCCGCAAACGGAAAGGCCATTCGTGTGTGGGCAACCACGCAGAAGCAAGCACAGTCTATGATTCTGCAGCGCTTTGGCAGGCTGGAGGATAAGTTTTTTACACTGATTCCAAAGGCACTGGCCTTCAAGCCGATTTCGGATATCAAGGATTTTGTCTACTCCTATGTACTGGACGAGAAGGAAGTCAACATCGATGCGCTGCGAGAAAATGTGCGAAGCTACCAGGACCTTTCGCGAACGCTGGAGGATGTAAAACGGCGTATTCGCGAACTGGAACAGATTACGGCTACGCACGAGCAGATTGATAACTGCATACGTATTGATCAATATCAGGAGTATTATCTGGCACGGTGTGAGCAGGATATGCTGGAGGAGGCCATTCGCGGATTGGAGGGGCAGATTCGCTCTGCCGAGATCCGGCGGAATGACTTTGAACGTCAGAAGCAGGAGCTGGCAGGAAGAATGCAGTCGCTGGAAGAGATGATTACGAATCTTTCAGTGGAGCTGAGTTCGAATACGGAGTATCAGGCATATCTGGAGCTGGAGCGGCGCAAGGAGACTCTGGAAACGGAACTTAAAAGGGCCGAACAGGAAGTTCGTGAGCTGATGCAGCGGGTGAAGGCGGCCTTGAAGCAGACAAAGGATCTTTGCGGCAGGGAGGATGTTACCGGAAGGCAGGATGCGTGTCTTCAGCGCTACACGGAGTGTCTTTTGGCGCTGAAGGAGCAGGAGAGCCTGGTGGAGCTGCGAGAGCTTTTGGAAACGGTGGTTGCGTACAAAAAGAAGCTGTATGACCTTCTGCAGGAGCGCGCTGCCGGTCAGAGGATGAAGCTCCGTGAAATGGAAATGCAGGGACAGGAGCTGGATGCGCAGATTCGTGAGCTGGAGCAGAAAAAGCTGCGCTATCGTCCGGAGGTTCTGCGCCTGAAGGAGGCGGTTGAGCAGCAGCTGCGCCAGAACGGCAAAAACGGGGAGGTGCGGATTCTCTGCGAGCAGCTGGAGATCACCGATTCTGCCTGGCAGGATGCGGTAGAGGGATATCTGAATACGCAGCGCTTTTATCTTTTGGTTTCACCGGAGGATTTCGATCTGAGTGTCAATGCCTATGACCGCCTTCGGAAGGAGAAAAAGGCGTATGGCGTCGGACTTGTCAATACAGGCCGGTTGGAGCAGTACGATGAAACGCCGGCGGGATCGCTGGCGGAAAAGGTGTCCTCCGGTAACATCTATGCGCGCCGCTACATCAACATGGTGCTGGGAAAAGTGCATTGCTGCGATAAGGCAGAAGAGCTCAAAAATCATGAGATATCCATTACCAGGACCTGCATGCGCTACCAGAATCATGTGGTAAGTGCCATTAAGCCGGAGATTTTTAAGAATCCGTATATCGGTGCGAAGGCGTATGAAATTCAGCTGGCCGCCAGAAAAAAGGAGCGAGAGGCGCTGACAGCGCAGATTCAGGAGCTGCGGTCCGGCGAGCACAGTCTTCGTGAGGTATTAAAGGTTCTGGATACAACGGCCGATACGGATGTCAAGTACCAGCTTCGCGCCTTGGAGGAGGAGCGGCACCTGGAACAGGAGCAGAAGCAGATTAAGGAAGATCTTAAGGCCATCGGTGCCAATACGTCTTTCATCGAGAAGCAGCTGCGTCTCCAGGAGCTGCAGGAAGAAAAGAAAACGCTGGATATCCGGCGCGACACGCTTTCACAGAACATCGGCAGCTGCACACAGAGTATGGAATCTGCAAGGCAGAAAGCACTGCAGCTGCAGGAGCAGAAGACAGAGAAAACCGAACGGGTCACGCAGCTCTTCCTGCGGCTGGCCCAGGATGGACCGGGTACAGAGGAAAACTATCAGAAGGAAAGAGCCAAAAGAGACTCTCTGGAAATCTTTCGCAGCGGCTTTGAAGGCGCCAGGAAATCCAATGCGACGCGCCGGGACCAGTTTACAAAAAACATGGAAGAGCAGATGCATGCCTACAAGATCGCACATGACTTTGGCGGCGCAGCTTCCTATGAAGGATACGATGCATTCCATGATGAGTACATTCGTCTGAAGGATTCCAGATTGTTGGATTACGAGGAAAAGGTACAGAAGGCAAGGGAGTCCGCAGAGGAAGAGTTCCGGGAACAGTTCCTTTCCAAGCTGCAGGAGAATATCAAGCAGGCCCAGTCTGAATTCCGGGAGCTCAATCGGGCGCTGCAGGAGATTCACTTTGCACATGAAAAATACGAATTTCTCCACGCGCCAAAGGCTTCGGAACAGAAGTACTACAGCATGATCATGGATGATTTTAACGTGATGGGAGGGGAATCCATATTTTCCGGAATGTTTCATGCCAATCACAAGGAGGTCATTGAGGAGCTGTTTGAAAAGCTCTCGCTGGATGATGAAAACAGTCAGGAGACCTTGCAGCGGTATACGGACTACCGGTTTTACATGGATTATGACATTAAGATTATCGGTGACGACGGCAGCTTTATGTATTACTCCAAGGTGGCAAGGGAAAAGTCCGGCGGAGAGACGCAGACGCCGTTCTATATTACGGTGGCGGCCAGCTTCATGCAGCTGTACCGGGGCAGCATTGGCGGCGATGCGGTGGGCCTTGTTATGATGGACGAGGCATTCAACAACATGGATGATGAGCGTATCCAGGGCGTATTGTCCTTTATGCGCAGTACGCAGCTTCAGCTCATTATTTCTGCACCGCCGGAGAAAATTCAGTACATCGGGCCATCCATGGACAAGGTGCTTCTGGTGCTGGCGGATGGCAGCCAGAGCTACGTGGAAGATTTCACCCATGAAACGATATGATGAGAGAATGCTGGGGCTCCTTCTGGACCGCTATGAAAAGAGCCTTCTTTCGGAGGGACGCAACAGCAGGACCATTCACATTACGCAGAGGATTACAAAGGCGGAATTTCCGGAGTATTACGATTCTGCCTCTATTGAATATGAAGAAATTCATCGTCAGCTTGGTGAGCTGGAGGCCCAGGGGATTGTTGCGCTGACCTGGAGGGACAAAAAGAAAGGACACATTCTGGAAAAGTGTATCCTGCGGGAAGAACGGTTGGAGGATGCCTATGCAATGGTTCACCGGCAGACCAAGGCGGTAAAGCGCGGGAATATTCTGCAGATCCTGGATCGCTACGAAAAGAGGCTCCCGTCCTTTACCACCGGCATAAAAGCGAGACTGGAAGAAGGAAAGAGTGTTCGCCAGTATGTGGACGAGGAGAACCCAAAGGAACTGGAACGCGTTCTGATGCTGGCATCAGCCCTGTTATCGAATGAAGAGGCACAATATCTGCGGAGCTTTTCCGTTCGCGTGTTTCATGACTCCAAGGCGGCGGAGAGGGAGCTTCACCTGGCTTGCCGCATCCTGACAGATTTCGAGCGGACGGATCTTCCTTCGGACCTTGCGGTGGATGAAATTCTGGAGGAATTTAATATTTACCGGAATCCAACCTTTGTCTTTATTAAGGGCGCCGGGATGGGGCCGGACTGCTCGCAGGGAATCGGTGTCTTTCAGGACGATCTTGCGATGGTGCAGGAAAAGCTGGCACGGGCAACGGAGCCGCCGGATGTCATCCTGACCATCGAAAATCTGACAAGCTATCACCGCTGGAATACCCGGGAACAGAAGCTGGGCAAACGGGAGCTTGTACTGTATCTTGCCGGCTATGCCAATCATGTGAAAAGGGACTTTCTGGAAGCGCTGCACCATCTTTTTCCGGAAACCAGGTTCTATCACTTTGGAGATATCGACTGCGGAGGCTTCCGTATCTGGAAGAATCTGTGCTGCTCCACCGGAATCCCGATTCAAACCTATGGGATGGATCTGGCCACCTGGCAGCAGTATAAGGAAACCGGCAGACCGCTCACGGCGGGAGATCGCAAGACACTGCAGATGATGTTGGAGGATGACTTTTACATAGGGCAGCACGCATTGTTTGAAAAGATGCTGGAGGAGAATCGAAAGCTCGAGCAGGAGGGAATATGAAGGAGCTGGCTCTTACTTTTACAGGGGATATTGGCTTTGACCGGTATATGGACGGCAAATGGGCGGATGAGAAACTGATGTCGGATGAGCTTTTGGATTTTCTTCACAGCGCTGACCATGTAATTGCCAATGTAGAGGGCCCGCTGGTGGCACAGCAGACGAACCAGACAAAAGACGGTGTCCGGCAGCTGGTTCATACCATGAATCCGGAGGCAACAAGGGTCTTGCGGCGTATGCACGCGGATATCTGGAATCTGTGCAACAATCACATCATGGATGCCGGGCCGGAGGGACTGTATGCAACGCTCCAGGAGGCAGATGCGTGCGGCGCAAGGACCATTGGTGCGGGGAGAAATCTGGATGAGGCGCGAAGACCGCTTTATTTTGCAGAGGCGGGCGGCGTAGGATTGTTCGCTGTGGGCTACCGGAGAGGCTGCAAGCCGGCGGCAGAGGATTATCCTGGCTGCTATATGTGGAATGAAACGGAGCAGATCCGGGAAACGGTGGCACAGATTAAGGCCGGTTGCAGGTGGTGCATTCTGGTGGCCCACGCGGGAGAAGAGTTTACCGCGCTCCCTACGTCCTATACCAGAGACCGGTATCTGGAATTCCTGGATATGGGCGTGGATATCATTGTGGCACATCATCCGCATGTACCGATGAATTATGAGAGAGTGGGAGAGAAGATGATCTTTTACTCCCTCGGCAATTTCATCTTTGATACGGATTATCAGCGGGCGCAGTACAATACGGACCGCGGCGTTCTGGTAAAGCTCTGCCTCACGGAAGAGGCTTATGATTTTGAGGCACAGGGACTGCGTATCAATCGGGAGACGGAGCACATAGAAGCGGCACCCCTTCCGGATATTTTCACTGATGTTCCGGAAAATGAGTATCGCCTTCTCGCGCCGCTGGCAGCAAAGATGTTCGTCGCGGCGACAAAGCGGCAGCAAATTTATCTGAACAGGGACAAATGGCAGAATGCTACCGAAGAAGAATGGGAGGCGCACTTTGCGGATCCGAAGCGCTCGGGGCGGGTACCTGGGGAGGCACTGGATTTTCAGATTGTGTGTCCTCTGGCGAAAAAGGCAGAGCAAGGTGATTGGAAGCGCTCCAGGCTGGATGGGGTGAAGCGCTATATTCTGTCGCAGATGGATTGAGCAGGATGATTGGATGAGGAGATGATACTGTGGCGTTCCTATGGGAAAGGAAAGAAAACCGCTCAGAAGAATATGCACAGATTACCGGCTTTGACGGAAGCGCTCGTGATCTGGTGATTCCGGAGAGGATCGAAGGCCTTGCGGTGCGGAGTATTGCGGCACACGCCTTTGAAAATCGCGCGGAACTGCGGAGCATCGTTCTCCCGGGAAGCCTGGTTACGCTTCGGCCGTTTGCTTTTTACAACTGTGTGAATTTGAAAACCATCGAGCTCTACAATGCAACAAATGATTATTATGACGGTGTTATTCGCCGATGCACGTCACTGGAATGCATTACGGTACACTGTGACAAGCCGGAGGATTATGTGATTGTACGTTCTATGCTGCAGGATGTGGATGGGACGTTGACATTTCATCTTATGATGCCGGATGGCGAGCTGCGGCTGACGTTCCCGGAATATGTCAATGAGGCCAAAGAGGATACGATGGCCAGAGCCATTCATTTTTCCATTGAGGGTGCCGGAATGGCATATCGGGAGTGCATCGGCAAAAAAAGCATCGACCTGCCGGGATATGACCGCCTGCTGCAGCGGCTTACGGCATACGATTTGGCAGTGGGGGCCGACATTGCCTTTGGGAGACTTCGATATCCGCTTGGACTTTCACAGGGGGCGCAGGAAGGCTATGAGAAGTTCCTCGCCGAGAACGACGAGAAGGTGCTGAGCGTATTGATTGAGAATGAAGATGAAGCAGACAGCGAGAAAAATCTTCGGCTGATGACAGAGCACCGGCTCATTGGAGAGGCGGCGCTGGAGACGGCATTGCAGCTGGCTGCAGACAAGGAAAAAACAGGCCTTTGCGCACGACTGATCTCCTACCGCAGTGAAGCATTTGCGGAAGAGCAAAAGGACGTCAGCCAGGTTATGTCCCTGGAATGGTGAGGAAAGCAGGGAAGGTTACACCGCACAGAGGCGGCGCCGGAGAGTATGGCCATGAATTATCGGGAGCAGCTGCGCAGTATCGGCGAGCGGATACTGGAGGAAACAAGAACTGAATTATATCTGGGAATGCACTTTATGGGACCGGCACTGGGGAGCCTTTCCCTTGCAATGGACCTCTCCACAACCGGTGTCGGGACGGATGCATCGTACATCCGTTTTAATCCAAAGTGTCTGATGACATATTATATAGAAGATCCTTATTGGCTCCGGCGCGCGTATCTTCATATGGTATTGCACTGCATCTTTCGTCATATGTATGGCGCCGGGCAGCGGGAGGATGCGGAGCTGTGGAATCTGTGCTGTGATATTGCAGTAGAATCGGTGATTGATTCGATGGATATTCCGGTGATTGCAAGAACGCTTAGCGAAAAGCGGGGCGCCTGCTACGACAGACTCAGGGCGCAGGCCGGAACACTGAGTGCACAGCGCCTGTATCACAGTTTTATGAGCAGGGAGCGGAATTATCCGGAGGAAGCATTTCTGGAGCAGGAATTTGCCATGGATGATCACAGCTTCTGGGAACGCATGGAGAACGACGGAAATAAGGACCCGCAGCAGCTGCCGGAAACGGCAGCCTCTGCATTGCCGTTAATCGCGACAAAGCGCCTTTCGGAGGAGGAATGGAGAAGGCTTGCCAATAAGGTGCGCCTGGAGCTCACCATGGGACGGGAGGCTTCGGCCAGAACCGGTGAATTCACACGGTTTCTAACCGGCGACTGCGGCAGAAAGACCGATTATCACGAGTTTCTTTCCCGCTTCATGGTGGTGCGGGAGGAATCCGGCATAGATATGGACTCCTTTGACTACGGCTTTTACCATCTGGGGATGGAGCTGTACGGCAATATGCCGCTCATCGAGGAAAATGAATACCGGGAGGCGGCCAAGGTGGATCAGCTGATTATCGTGCTGGACACCTCTGCGTCCTGTCAGGAGTTTCTTGTACAGGAATTTCTGAATGAGACCGCGTCGATGCTGCTGGGGAGCGATCACTTTTTTACGCGGGTGCGGATTCATATCATTGAGTGTGATGACCGGGTACAGAACGATGTGGAAATTCGCAGTCTCGACCAGATGAAGGAGTACGCCCGGAATTTCTGTCTGAAGGGAGGCTTCGGAACCGATTTCCGGCCGGCCTTTGCATATGTGGAGCAGCTACGCGAGGAGAAGCGCATCGAAACGCCAAGAGGCCTGATGTACTTTACCGACGGAAAAGGGATATACCCCACAAAGCCGACGGGCTATGATACGGCTTTCGTCTTTGTAAAGGACGAGGATCCGGACACCTCGGGGGTTCCGAACTGGGCGATGAAGCTGTTCGTGTAGCAATTCTGTGGTCGACAATGTTCGACGACTGGCTCCGAATAGTAATGTAAGGGACTGCGCCTGAGAAATGGGAAAACATGAGCACCACCCATTCCCAGGTGCAGTCCCGTGGCAGGATCATATAAGATCCGCATCACTGGACGGAAGCTGCATATGTGCGATAGAATGAGGCGTCATGAATGTACAAGTACGTATAACAATTCGATAGCAGCCATGAGAGATGATTCCCATGACATCGTAGATATATTTAGAAGAAGGTAATGAACAGTGTCCAGGAAGAAGAAAAAACGCCGGAAGGCAACAGACAGCAAGAAACCGGTACAGAGAGCTCACCAAAACCGTGCTGAGGCAACTTCAGAAGAAAGCAAGGAGCAGCAGGAAACCGTTTCGGAAGACAGCATTCTGGAAGAGGTTATTCTTCCGGAGCTTCCGCCGCTGAAGAAAACTCCGGAAGAGGCTTCCGCAGAAGCGAGGGATTGCACCGATGAGTCTGCAGCAGACATAGAGGAACGCGCAGTAGAGCCGGCGGCAGACAAAGAAGAGGAACCGGAAGCGATTGCTGCGGAAGAGATCAGCGCGGATAAGACGCCGGAGGAACCGGAAGTAAAGGCTAAAGAGCCGGAGGAAGCGGTTACGCTTGGCTGGGAGGATCCGGGAGCGCAGACAGAAGAGAAGGAAGGGATTGTTCAGAAGGTACAGGCGATTCTCTCCGTGATCGGCAAGAAGGCAGCAGAGCTGTGGGAAACGTTCCGCGGCTGGAAGCTGTGGCAGCAGGTGGTCGCGTGGGTTCTCGTTGCGGTTCTGGCAGTCGGACTGGCCGGGTACGGATATTTTCACAGCAAATACCGTCTCATGCAGATCAGTGACGGTGATTTTTCAAGCAATGAAGTCTCTGCAGAGGGTGATACCCAGGACCAGCTGGAAAACGACGAGCTGCAGTCCAGAAAGGACTCCGGGCAGCTGGAGGACGCCGATGCCATCGAGGCAACCGGTGAGGTGGAATCCGACCAGAGCGTGTTCAATATCCTTTTGATCGGCACCGATGACCGGACGACGGAGTTCAGCGATAATGCACGAGGAGATACCTGCATTCTGCTGTCCATCAACCGGGAAACCAACCAGATCCACCTGGTGAGCTTTGAAAGAGCCATCGGAGTAAAGATCCCCTACGGAGAGTATGAAGGGCAGTGGGACTGGCTTACGCATATGTTCTGGTACGGCGGTCCGCGCATGATGACGCAGGTGATCCGTGATAATTTCAAGATTGATGTCACAAGGTATATCCGAGTAAACATTCATACCTTTATGGAGCTGGTTGATTCCGTCGGCGGTGTGGATATCGACATGACCGAAGCCGAGTGCAACAACATCAACCATCCGGAGGGAACCTTTACAGCCGGCAACATTAAGGGAATGCACGTGGAGGACACCGTTCAACAGGACCTGGTGCCCGGCGTTAACCACTTGAACGGCGCAACGGCCATGTGCTACGCAAGACTTCGCGCCATTGATGATGACTGGCACCGCGTGGAGCGGCAGCGGAAGGTTATCCTGGCAGCTGTGCAGAACTTAAAAAAGCTTTCCATTACCGAGCTGGACGAGCTGCTGAACAACGTGCTGCCACTGATCCAGACGAACCTTACCGAGTCGGATATTGCCAGCCTTCTGCCGGAGGCGGGAACCTTTGTCAATATGGACTATGATACCATCACCTTCCCGCTCAAGCGTACGTATGGCCTGATGGACGGCATGTGCAGCCGCAAGGTCCTGGCGCTGGATTTTGAAACCAACTCGCAGGAGCTGCAGAGCTTTTTGTATGGAGAGACAACGGCCGAGGAGCTGACGGTCAAATACGAATCCACGGATTCCAGCACCTATTCGTATAAGAATTCCGAGTCCTACCAGCAGAACTATGAGGATGCGGAGTCTCTTGTCGGCAAGAGCACCTATGTTCAGACCACCGGCAAATCCAAGCCCTCTCTGGTTGGTTCCGGCTCCGGTTCGTCGGTGTCCGGCAGTACGCAGACCGGGGCGGATCCGGCGACGGCAGCAGGCGGTGACGCCGGCATCGCAGAGGATGCGGTGCAGGAGACGGGCGCGGAAGGAACAGCTGCCCAGACAGACAGTTCATCGGCATCCACAGACAGCGCGGCCACAGATACCGCGGCGTCGGATCTGGGGGTTGTGGAATCGACCACGACGGATCCTGCAACCGGAGTGGTAACGATAACCTATTACAATGCAGCAACCGGCAAAAGAACGGCTGTTGCAGCCAACACGGCGACCGGTGCAGCTACTGTGACGGTCAGCGATTCGCAAACCGGTACAACCGCAACGGCACACGTGGAGAACGGCACGGTGTCGACCGATGTCACGACGCAGGATGCAGCAGCTGCTGCAGAGACAGGAACTGCAGATGCAGCTTCCGTACAGACACCGGCTGCAGGGCAATAGCGGCTTACGAATGTTTGAGGAGTTCGAGAGCGTTTAGTGCGCAGCAATCCGGGTATCATGGAGTGAATGAACAGAGAAGGGACCACCGGCCAGGAGAAACTGGCTGGTGGTCCTTTTTTTTGCAAAATGCTGTATCCGGAGCAGGAGTCTTCATTTTTTTTTTACTTGCATAAACCGGAATAAATGCTATCCTTTCAATGTTATGACCGCCGGTCAATAATTTGCCTGCGGGCAGCAGAGGAGGAACTATGGAAGAGAAAAAGAGTGCTGGAAATTCTGCGATGCTGCGAGTGGCATCCTTTATCGTAGATAAACGGATGCTGTTCTTTCTGATTTACATTATCGCGATCATCTTTTCGCTGTTTTCTGCCAGTTGGGTAAAGGTAAACAACGATCTTGCGGACTACCTTCCGGAGACGACCGAGACCAAGCAGGGACTGGAGGTGATGGATAAGGAATTCGTTACCTTTGGCACGGCGAAGATCATGGTGGCGAACATCTCTTATCAGGATGCCAAGAGCCTGCAGAGCCGGATTGAGGATATGGACGGCGTTTCGCAGGTCACCTTCACGGATGAGGATGCAGAGCAGGAGGATTTTGTAGAGCATTACAACAATGGCTCAGCGCTCTACAGTATTACCTTCTCCTATGATGAAAACGATGACCGGGCGCTGGAAAGCCTGGAGAATGTCAAGGAAGAGCTTTCCGGTTATGACATTTATGTCAAGACGAGCCTGGGTAATCAGCAGGCGGAGATCATTCAGGAGGAAATCAACAAGATTATGGTGCTGGTTGCCGTGGTTGTGGTGTCCGTGCTGCTGCTCACCAGTGAGTCCTACGGCGAAATTCCTGTCCTTTTGATGACCTTCGGCTCCTCCATGCTGCTGAATTCCGGCACCAACTTTTTGCTGGGAACCATTTCCTTCGTTTCCAATTCGGTGTCATCCATACTGCAGCTGGCGCTGTCGGTCGACTATGCCATTATTTTCTGTAACCGTTACAAGGAAGAGCTGAAAGACTATGACGTACACGATGCCGTTGTAGTGGCCTTGTCCAAATCCATTCCGGAAATCTGCTCCAGCTCTCTGACTACAATATCCGGACTGATGGCTATGATCTTCATGCAGTACCGCATCGGTGCTGACCTTGGCGTTGTACTGATCAAGGCAATTCTCCTCAGCCTTCTGTCTGTATTTACGCTGATGCCGGGACTTCTTGTCCTGTTCTCGGGCGCTATGGCCAAAACGCAGCATAAGAGCTTTGTTCCGAAGATCAGTGCTGTCGGACGGTTTGCCTATACATCCCGCTTTGTTCTTCCTGCAATCTTTGCTGTTGTTTTCGTTGTATTCTGTGTTCTCTCACAGAATACGCCCTATGTATATGGCTATTCCACGCTGGACACACCGGTGCAGAATGATCAGCAGAAGGCAGAGGAACTGATCGAGAATAGCTTTGGATCAGAGAACTACTGCGCCATTGTGGTGCCGGGAGGAAATTACAAAAAGGAAGCCAAGCTGATCGAGGATCTGGAGGCCTATACAGAGGTGGATTACTGCCAGGGCCTCGCCAATACCAATGCCATGGATGACTACATGCTGACCGATGAGCTTACGCCCAGGGCCTTCTCGGAGCTGTTGGATCTGGACTATGAGGTGGCGGAGCTGTTGTACACCACCTATGCGGCGGATCAGGAGGAGTACGGACGGATTGTCGGCGGCATTTCTTCCTATAAGGTACCGCTCATGGATATGCTGATGTTCGTCTATGAGAAATCGGAGGAAGGCTATGTCACCCTGGATTCGGATATCGATGAAACACTGACCAGTGCCTACCAGCAGATCAGTGACGGAAGAAAGCAGCTTGAGGGTGAGAATTATGACCGTATCCTGGTATACATGACTATTCCGCTGCCGGAGCAGGACGATGCGGCCTTTGATTTTGTCGAGACGATGCACAATCTGGCACAGTCCTATTACGAGGGCGAATCCGTATATGTCGTCGGCGACTGCACCTCGCAGCGCGATCTGCGGGATTCCTTCTCGCGCGACAACGTTGTCGTCAGCGTGGTATCCATCCTGTTCGTATTGGTGATCCTGCTCTTTACCTTCAAGTCGGCCGGTCTTCCGGTGCTGTTGGTTGCCGTTATTGAGGGTGCTATCTTTATCAACTTCGGCATACCGACGGTGACGCATGACAAGCTGTTCTTCATGGGATATCTGATCGTCAGCTCCATTCAGATGGGTGCCAACATCGACTATGCCATCGTAATCTCCAGCCGGTACACGGAGTGCCGCAAGATGCAGGATCGGAAGAGCTCCATCATTGAGGCATTGAATTTCTCCTTCCCGACCATCATTACCTCCGGCTCCATGATGATTCTGGCCGGTGTATTCATTGGTCAGATGACCTCCGATGCCTGCATCGCCGGTATCGGTCAGTGCCTGGGCCGAGGAACTATGATTTCCGTTATTCTGGTTATGTTCGTTCTGCCGCAGATCCTTCTGATCGGCGACGGACTGATCGCCAAGACTACCTTCGAAATTGAGAGACCCATCAAAACCAAGGAGGAAAGCGGTACGGTGGTTATCAACGGTGCGATCCGCGGAACCATCAACGGAACGGTCATCGGTACCATGAACGCGGTTGTTCGCGGCGATGTAAAGGCCATGGTTGTCTCCGGCAGTATCGGCAAGGTGAATGATCCGAAGGCGGGAACCGACGAACAGGGCAAGCTCCCCGGACCGACCAGCGAGAATGCGGAAAACGAAAAGGAAGGCGACGCCTGGGAGAATCAGGAAACCGAGGAGCCGCAGGATATGGAAAAGTACTATGATGACGATGCAGAGACTGCAGAGAAAGGAGAGGACAATGAATAAGTCTAGAATTCCGGTTGTGCTGATGACGGCCGCGCTGACAGCCTCTTCGTTTGGAACATTGCCGGTCTGCGCGTCCAGTGTTACAGATCTCGAGCAGCAGGCAGAGGACCTTGTCAACGAGAGCGTCATCAAGTCGGCCGCAGCTGATACGCTGGACACCGAAGAAGAGGAAGAGGATACCGAGGCCAACAAGGCAGATGTCACTGCTGTTGCAGTAGAAAGCTATGAAACCGTTACCATCAAAACGGTAAAGGAATTTCAGGAGTTTGCCAGGAACTGCCGGTACGACACCTGGTCGCGGAATAAGAGTGTTGTTCTGGAGGCGGATCTGGATTTCTCCAAGGAGGACTTTGAACCGGTACGTACCTTCGGCGGCATCTTTGACGGCAACGGGCACACGATCAGCGGCATTTCCATAACCGGAGATGTAGCGGAGACCGGCGTATTCGGAACCATCCAAAATACGGGGACTGTCTCCAATTTGAAGGTGCAGGGAGTGATCTCGCCTAACGGCTCGCAGGGGAAGCTTGGCGGTATTGCCGGACTGAACTATGGACAGGTGCTGCACTGCTCCTTTGAGGGACGCATCGACGGCGACAGTGAGCTCGGCGGCATTGTCGGAAGGAACGGACGAAACGGGACGATCTCGGGCTGTCATGGAACCGGCGCCATTACCGGCACCTCTGCCTGCGGCGGTATCGCCGGGTACAATGAGGGAACGATTTTAAGCTGTACCAATGATATTAATGTCAATATTACCTATCAGGATACCAGCATGACGCTGGATCAGCTGACGGAGACCATCGACAATATCTTAACGAGCGGCGATCTGACCAATTTCGAGAATCTCGAGATCAATTCGGATACAGGCGGTATTGCAGGATTCTCCTCCGGTGTCATTGCCTCCTGCACGAACAATGCGCAGATCGGTTATGAGCACGTCGGCTACAACGTGGGCGGCATCGCGGGTCGTAGCTCCGGCTACATGCAGGACAATACCAACAATGCAGAGGTTTATGGCCGCAAGGACGTGGGCGGCATTGTCGGACAGATGCAGCCGTATCTGTCGGTGGACTTTTCGGAAAGCACGCTGGATCAGCTGGATCAGCAGCTGGATGAGCTGAATTCGCTGGTGAATACGGGCCTCAACAATGCAGACAGCTATTCCAGCAACACCACCAATCACCTAACCAACATCAACGGACTTTCCAAGATTGCACAGGATGCCGCCAAGGGCATTGCGGATGAAGGATCGGATGAATATGACAAGGCTGCCGATAAAATAAACAATGCCGTTTCTACCCTTCAAAGCTCCCTTCGGACCTTCTCAGATGTAACATCGAGGGTTTCCGGCTATATGAATCAGGTGGAGAGCTCCATGTCCTCCCTGACGAGCAATACCAGCGCGTATCTTGACGGACTGAAGCTTTCGGACGAGGACCGTAAGGCTATGGAGCAGTACGTCCAGCAGTTCAAGGACGGGGCCAAGAAGGTGGAGGATGGAACAAAGGCTCTCTCTGATGCCGTGGAAAAGGGACCGAATGTAGGCGACATGAGCACCGCCAAGCAAAAAGAGACGCGGGAGAATGTCAAAAGCGCGCTGAAACAGATCCGGGAAGGCTATGCCGAGATGATCTCTGCCGTGCAGGGAATGGACGAAATCCTTGCCCAATATGACAATGATGCGGCCAAATCTGCAAGAGAGGAGCTGCAGAAGACCAAGGACACACTGAACGACTTCCAGAGCGAAATCAGTAAGGCAGAGGACAGCCTGAATTCTCTGGAAAGCGATGAATCAGTGGAAAAGTTTGCGGATGGAAACTTTTCTGCCGGCGATCTGGAGACACTGACCAAGGATCTGACGCAGCAGCAGGCCAAGCTCCTGGAAAGCTACCCGGAGCTGGGAGATGCAGAGCTTAGCGGCAAGTCGGACGAGGAACTGGAGGCCTATTTTAAGGAAAAATATGAGCTGAGTGATGAGGATGCCAAGGCTTATCGGGAGAAGTACACCGAATGCCGGAATGCCTATGAGGATATCAATAAGCAGATTACGGAGCTTAGTAAGTCGTCTGCAGATATCTGGACGGATGCAAAGGCTCTGGAGCAGTGGGCGGAGAAAAATGACATTGCGGGTCTGATCAGCGACATCACAAAGGGACTCAGCGATCAGGAGTCTTCCCTAAGCGGGATGCTGCAGATTGCCGACAAATACGGCAAGAATGCACTGAACACCTCCGGCGTGGCAGATTCCCTCAAGAAGGCCTCAGATACACTGAAGAATTATCCGCAGATTTCCGGCGATCTGACCAGCGCAATGAATTCGCTTGCCTCGCTGGATCTGAAGATCAACGGTGTCAGCGATACAATGCGCAACAACGGCAATAACCTGTATGAATCGCTGAGTCAGCTGTCAAATGAAATGCAGTCGTTAAGTGATTCCATCAGCTCAGAGTCGGATGAGGGAATTGATAACCTGCGGGCAATTACATCTCAGTTTGACAGTATTCTGCGGACACTGGAGGATGCGGCGGACGATCTGACAGACACGGACAAGGACGATACCCTGCAGGATGTGTCGGATGAGGATGTGGAAGGCACATGGCAAGGGCGCGTTACATCCTGCACCAACTACGGGACCGTGAACGGGGATACGAATACCGGCGGCATTACCGGTATGGTCGGTGTTGAATACGATCTGGATCCGGAAACCGATATTCATCAGACCGGCAATACCTCACTGGATTATGTCTTCCGTGCAAAGTGCATTGTCGATTCCTGCACGAATCGCGGTCTGGTACAGAATAAGAACAATTACGGCGGCGGCATTGCCGGTCATATGGAGATGGGCCTGGCGGCCTCCAATGCCAGCTACGGAACGCTGGAATGCAGCGGAAGCTATGCCGGCGGTATTACCGGATACTCGGTTGGTGTCGTGCGCAATAATACTGCCAAGTGTGATGTGGAGGGCAGCAAGTATGTCGGCGGCATCATTGGGTACGGCGTTACTGTCCGCAGCAATCTGGCCATGGTTAACATTAAGGATGCCAAGCAGTATGTCGGAGCTATAGCGGGGCGCGTTAAGAATGTTGATGCGGATGAGGTGTCGGATAACTACTATTACGCAGAAGCGCTGTACGGCATCGACGGTATCAGCTACCAGGGAATTGCGGAAGGTGTGACCTACGAAGCACTTCTTAGTCAGGAGAACATCCCGAATACCTTCCAGGAGCTGGTGCTGACCTTCAAGGCAGATGATACGGTGGTGAAAACCATCACCTGCCAGTACGGAGAGAGCATTTCTGAAGACCAGATCCCGCAGGTTCCGTCCAAGGACGGCTTCCACGGCGTATGGAGCCGGACGGATTACACCAAGATTACAGCGGATGAGGTGATTGAGGCGGATTACTCCAGAGTAAATACGCTGCTGTCCTCCAATCAAAAGCGCGCAAGTGGCTTGCCGGTGATTGAAGTGCTGGGCAATTTCCAGCAGGAGGATTCGCTGATCCTTACGGATATGGCGGCAGAATCCGGCGAGAGCGAGCGGTGGATGGTTTCCATGCCGGAGGATGGACAGGAGACCCATGAGATTCGGTTCCTGGCTTCGGAAGAGGAGAAGAATCCGACTTTTTATCTGATACAGAATGGAGAGAAGGTAAAGGCAGAAACGTCTGATTTTGGCCAGTACATAAGCTTTGAGGCAGAGGGAAGCGATGTAACCTTTGCGGTTTCTGCCGGCCGGTCTCAGAGCGGACTGATGAAGCTGGCGGCGATTCTGGTGGGAGGTGCTGCGGCCCTTGGCTTATTCCTGCATCATATTCTCAGCAAAAAACGCCGCAGCCGCAAGGATCATCTGCGCAGCAGCAAGCGAAGGAAACAGTCTTCCGGAGGCAAGAGCAGGACAGGAGAGAAATCATCCGGGGCAGGCTATGATGAGGACGAGTGGCTGGATGACTTCTGATGGAAATGCTGATGTATAATCCCAACGATGGTCTGATACAAAAAGAGCGCGGCAGCCGAAAAGCTGCCGCGCTCTTACCGTTCATAGCCGGCAATGCTTCAATGTGCGTTGGCATCAATCTGACCGCAGTCAAATTTGGAATGCAGGATGTGCTGCGCGGAATAGATGCCGTAGTTGCCGGAGAAGAGGTAGGTGACGGCAATCGCCAGCAGGTAGAAGCAGGAACCGCTAAAGCCGAACATTTCACAGCTGATCAGGAGCGAGGCAATGGGACAATTCGTTACACCGCAGAATACGCAGGCCATGCCGATGGCAGAATAGAGGGAAGGATCGGTTCCGAATAAAACGGCTACGGCATGACCGAAGGTTGCTCCGATGAACAGGGAAGGAACAATTTCGCCGCCCTGATAGCCGCCGGCAAGAGAAACGGCGGTAAAAAGGATCTTCAGCAAAAATGCCCACGGAACTATAGAAAAAGTAGGATCGTTGATGCAGGAGGCAATGATATTGGAGCCTGTGCCGTTGTAAGTTTGATCACCTACCAGGAACGTCAGAAGCAGAATCAAAAGGCCGCTTACAAAGACGCGTACATACGGATTGGGGAGCTTTTCTGTCATGATGTGCTTGGTCCGGTGCATAACCCGGCAGAATAAAACACTCACCAGGGCACAGCAGAATGCAAAAAGGAGCGTGCTTCCTGCAGAGAGCGGTTGGAAGTCTGCCGCAGGTTCAACGGTAAGGATGGTTTCACTTACCCCCATAAGGTCAGCAACATAATGGGCTGTCAGCGCCGAAATAACGCAGGGCACCAGGGCAGCATAGTACATGATGCCGACGGTACTGATCTCCATGGAAAGAATGGCAGCGGCCAGCGGTGTGCCGAACAGGGCGGAGAACGCAGCGCTCATTCCGCACATAATGACGCGCCGGCGCTCGGATTCCTTAAAGTGGAACAGCTTGCCGATCTCGGTGCCGAGCGATCCTCCGACCTGCAGCGCGGCACCCTCACGGCCGACCGAGCCGCCGAACAGGTGCGTAAG
>CAVBQH010000032.1:0-12815 GCA_963597485.1 Acutalibacteraceae bacterium | reverse complement strand
CCCCTATAATGCATTTTGTGCACGAGGTGCATCAAGTCAATGAAGCCGGGACTACCCGGTCAAGTCTGAATCATTTCACGGGGGTAACAGCAATGAAGCGAAAGAGAATTGTTCCAACACGACCTTGGCATGCGCGGCCAATTCGCGCCAGTACAGGCAGCAGAATAAAAGCCCTTGCTGTGTCGATGCTGTTGTCACTTGGGAGTTTCGTCCTTCCTGCGAATGCGGAAGAACGTCCGGAAGAACTCCGGCAGTACACGGCGGAGGAGATTGCGATCTCAGACACCGATGACGCCAGTATAACACAATCAAGGCAAGGCAATGGGATTCATGTCTCAAAATCCCTGAAGAATAATCAGGACGGAACACTTCAGATTGAGCTGGAGTCATGGATCACCGGGAACAGCCGGAGAGAGAGTATTCCTCTGGATGTTGTTCTGGTGCTGGATACATCCGGCAGCATGCGGCTGGATTATCCGGGGGCGGCCAACCGGATGGAGGCGTTAAAGCAGGCGGCGTCCAGCTTCGTCGATGCTATTGAAGAACAGAATCAGAACGCGTCAGAGGGAAGCCTTAGCCGCATCGGCCTGGTTCAGTACAGCAACGGTGCCGAAAGCGGGATCCGGAATCATCTAACATCAGTGGATGCCGGAGGAAAGAGCGCACTGCGCGCAGCCATTGAGTCATTGAGCTACGGCGGACGTACCCGCACGGATGCAGGTCTTCAATATGCAGAGGAGATTATGAACAATGAGGCGGACTCCGGCAGGAGTCGTGCGGTAATTCTCTTTACAGATGGGTATCCCAGCAACGAAGAATATGACGGCTTTGTTATGGACACGGCCAACCGAACGCTTGCAACAGCCAGATCCATGAAGGAGAAAGGGGTTGAGCTGTTCACCATCAGCATTGAGCCGGAGGCCTGCGTCAATGCCGGGGGCGCACTTCCAACCTACGTTTCCAATGGACAGCCGAATTATACGGCAGCCTATTATGGTATGGATGCCAATACCTCGGATGCCAATATGTTCGCGCTGGGGAACCGGTTCATGCATCTGGTCAGCTCGAACAACCCGCATGCGCAGAATATGGATGTACCGAATGCACTGGATGGGTCCGATCCGGGACAGACCACTTCACAGGGGAGAGGCAGTTACTATTACAAAGCGTCGACGGCTTCTGAGCTGACAGAGGTTTTTCGTCAGATGGCGCAGGATGTGGGAACGGCAGACTGCGGTCTTGGGACAAGCGCACAGGTGCGGGATTTCATTCTAAGTCCATTCTACCGGGATGGAGATCGGCAAGTGCGAGTTTTCACATCCGACTATCTTGGCGGCGATGCGTGGGGAGACCGTCAGGATGTGACCGGCAGCATGCAGACAGAAGTCTCTGCAGAGGTTGTGAAGGTCAGCGGCTTTGACTATGCGTCCAATTATGTTTCTGAACAATCGCATCCGGGAAGTGCAGAAGGCTTCCGCGGACGAAAACTCATCATATCTTTTACCATTCGGCCCCAAACCATTTTCGGGGGCAATCATCTTCCAACCAATGGCAGCAGCTCGGGCGTTTATGCTGACGCAGATGCAAAGACACCGGAGATTCTGTATCCGGTTCCGGCGGCAGATTTAAAGCTGCGCGGCAGAATCGAAATGATGGATCAGAATGTATATGTTCCGGACAAGGTGAATCTGGAAGAGCTGATGAACATACCGGAGGGGTGGAAGGCGGACGGAACCAACAACGCGTATGTATCACTTCATTACGAATTGAAAATCAAAGAAAACGGGAAGCGAATTGCGATTATGGATGTTCCTGCAGGGCAGAGTCTGTCTGGGTGCGTCTGGAGCTGGGAAGGTGAGGCGGAGGAGGCCGCGTCCTGCGGAGAATATATTCTGACCTGCCGGGTAGAGCCGCTGGAAGCTGGTCATTACGATGCAATCTTTCTCGAAGCGAAGGGGATGGTGCATGTGTTTCATCCTGAGCTTACATTTACGGACTCTACCGTTTACCTGGGGGATCCGGCCGATGCGGCAGCCGGCGATAGCACCGGGGGAGGAAGCCTTGGCGAGCATTTAACAGCGCTTACGTGGAAATGCCCGGATGGTACGGCATCTGTCCCGGAAGAGGAGCCGGAGCTGGGATTCCGGATTGCTATTCCGAATGGTCTGAAGGAAGAAAACGGTCAGCTTGTGACGGCGCAAAAGGAGGACATACCGGTCATTGTCGGTGTATATCGTAGGTCCGGCTCCGAACTGACGTCGGACATCACCTTCTATGCGGAATACATGCACACCTGCAGCAAAACCGGCTGCGGATACGAAAAACGGGAAGGCAAAGGAAACGGCGAACGATTTGTCATTCATATCATGGAAAAGCCAATGAAGGAGAAGGTTGATTTACCGAATACCGGCGGAAACGGATGGGAGATGTTTGCCTATGCGGCAGCAATATTAACGGTCATCTGGATCGCCTGGGAGGCGTTTGGGGATAGCCATAGGGCAAAGTGATGGAACACTGCAGTACAGATCATGGAGATACAGGCGTGAGTGATTCAAACTGCAGCAAATGAAAGGGGTATTGCATGAAAATCAGAAACATAAAGGTGATGCTGGCGGCAGCCGGGACGGCATTTCTTCTTCCGGCATTTACAGTGGGAGCGCCGCTTTCGGCGTACGCTGCAGAAATTCCGAAGGGAACCATCTGCGTCAGTAATGTCAAGGAAGAGAAGGCCAAGGTGACGGCCTATCAGCTGGTACGCGGAACGTATTCTGAAGAGGATAAGCTGACAGGCTATGTTCTGGTCGATGAGAAGAACATGCCGCTGCAGGATATTCAGCATCCGACGGCTCAGGAGATATCTGACATTGCGGATTATCTGGAGGGATCGGGAAAAGGGCTAAAGGGGCAGGCCCTTTCCATGACCAATGCATCATCGGGTACCTGGAGCCTGCAGGCGGAGCCGGGGGAGTATCTTGTGCTGGTAACCGGCACCGGAGATGTTGTTTACAACCCGGCCATTGTGTCCGTCAATGTGACAGATGCCAATCAAATGAAGCTGCAGGATGGCAGTACGGACTTTTCAGGCTGGTTTCAGGGAACGGACAGCGTGTATATGAAGTCCTCCGTCTCTGATCTGCGCAAATATGTCCTGCGCGGCGGAAAGGCGGTTTCCGGCTGCTCGGCGGCCATTGGCGAGGAGCTGACCTTTGTCATGGAGGGGATGACGATCCCTTCCTACAGCAGTAGCTACAAGCAGCTGGTTTACCGGATTTCGGATGAGCTTGAAAAGGGGGCGTTCGAAGATATAAGAAATCTGAAGGTGCTGGTGGACGGACAGACGGTATCTGAGGGTAAGGGCACCTGGCAGGTGAGTTATGGCTCGGGGAAGACCTCCTTTGTCATTTCTTTTGCAGATGCGTATCTGCGTGCCAACGGAACCAAATCTGTGGAAATCCGCTACACATCCAGGCTTTCTGACAAAGCGGGATTGAATTATGCGGAGAATACGAATGTTGCAGTCTTGAAGTACTCGAATGACCCGGCTGATTCCAGCTCCCTGCAGGAGAAAACAGCAGTGACCTACCAGTATACCTTTGGGCTGGGAGCCAATATCGATCAGGAGGGAGAGGCTGCGCAGCAGACAGAGACGGAGGAGCTCAATAAGGTTACGAAGGCAGACGGCAGCTATGAGAAGACGAATACCACCTATTCCGGGACCGGAGCTGTCAGCACGCAGCGCAGCAAGCATGCGCTGGAGGGAGCAGAGTTTGCCCTCTATCAGGATGCTGCTATGACAAAGCTTTTGAAGAAGTCGGTATCGGACAAAAACGGACGCATTTCCATCACCGGTTTGCAGGAAGGGGATTACTATCTGCAGGAGAGCAGTGCACCGGCGGGCTATGCGGTAAATGATCGCAAATACCATATCTCGATCGCGGCATCCTACCGGGAGGATGGCGTTATGACCAGTTATACCGTGACGACGAAGGAAATGCTGGCTGACGGAAGCGAGAAGACAGCGGGAACAATGACCTATACATCGAATCCGGTGGTGGAAAAGGATAAAAGTGTTACCAACACTATTCGGGCAACCGGTGACCGGGCAGAAATTCTGAATGTGCCGCTTGCACAGCTTCCATCGGCGGGTGGAAACGGAACGCTGGGCTTTGTACTGGCGGCAGCAGGAATGTCAGGAGGGTTTGTGGCTTGGAAGCTGGCAGGGAGAAGGAAAGATCGATAAGACGCCGCGCTGTGCGGAAAACGGCGGAGCTTTTGATGGTGATGCTCATCCTTGCAACAGGGTTTTATCCGCTCATAAGTGATGCCTGGAATCAAAGCGTGTCCGACCGAATGATCGTCCAATACAGAAACTCCCTGTGGGAATATGCAGATGATGGGAATATCCGGGAAGCGCTTTTGACAGCGGAACTGTTCAACCAGGAGCTGCTGAAGGCGGGCGGAGGCATGCGCTGTGAGCCGACGAAAGAGGAGCACAGCCGCTATGAGAACGCGTTGAACGTGGACGGAAGCGGAATGATGGGATATCTGGAGATTCCCGGAATTCAGGTACATCTGCCGATTTATCATGGAACAGAGGATGCGGTTCTTGCGAAGGGAGTGGGGCATTTGGAGGGATCCAGTCTCCCTGTCGGAGGCGACGGAACGCATGCGGTTCTGACCGGGCACAGAGGCTTGCCATCGGCGGCCTTATTTACGAATCTGGATCAATTGGAGAAGGGAGACACCTTCACGATCTCTGTTCTGGGAGAGGAACTGACCTATGCGGTAACCGAAATTCAGACTGTGTTGCCGGAGGAAACAGAAAATCTGCGAATCGAAGAAGGAAAGGATCAGGTGACGCTGGTCACCTGCACGCCGTATGGCATCAATACCCATCGGCTGCTGGTGACCGGCACGCGGCAAAAAGAGCTGCAGCAGGCTCATATGATACTGCCGGAAGACACTGCGGGAACCGTGCAAAGCGCAGCAAAGGTGTCTGATGAATGGAATTCGGACAGGTGCGTAAAACGACGCTGGTATCGCCAGCCGGCACTGATCCTTGGCTGCGCGGCGGCAGCTGTGGTAGCAGGAATCTGCCGTTTATGGTGGATATGGACCATTGATTTGGCGCGGGCCGGGAGGAAAGGGCGTTTATCACAGAAACATCCCACGCAGTATCCGGCTGCATAGGTCGGCAAATGGCGAGCCAAGGGCTGGAGAAGAAAGGTATGAATACGATGTGGAAATACGGTATGAAAAAGCTGGTGCGATGGGGAGTGCCGGCAGTGGTGTCTTTATTGCTGCTGGCAGGAACAGTCTTGCCGGTACAGGCGGGAAGAACAGGACAGGTTCAGATCTCCTACACCTGCGACAACCAAAAGACGGCGGTGCAGGGGGCGGAATTTTCTGTGGTATGTGTTGCAGATGCAGAGCTGGATGATAGGGGAGCAGTATATACTCTGCGTTCGGACTATGAAAGGAGCGGACTGAATCCGCAGGAGCCGTCCTTTTGGAGCAGCAAGGACACGGCGCAGAAGCTTCTTGCCATTCAGGAGAAGCTTGGCTCTTCGACGGGCAGGCAAACACCCAGAAAGCAGGAGACGGATGCAGCGGGGAATGCGTATTGCAGCGGTCTGTCTGCCGGTATCTACCTGATCTGGCAGAGCAGCGCAGACAAGGAGGATGCGTATGAAACGGCGCTGCCGCTCATTGTAGCAGTGCCGACTCTGAGCGGCAGGACATTATCCGTTCAGGACTGGAACTGCAAGGTATGCCCGAAGACAACCCAAAAGGCTAAAAAGCAGGAGGTAAAACCGGCGGTCAATAAGTCTGCGCCGGAGGAAGTAAAGGCGCAGACGCAAGAAAGCGTGCAGCCTGAACAGGCCGGACGCGGAGCAGGGACGGGTGATTCCTCGAAGGTACTGCTGTATGCAGTATTGTCCATTGCAGCGTTGGTGGGACTATTGCTTTATGTGCGGCATGCACGCCGACGTACGTAAGGCCATGATGGACCGGCGGATCGCACGGATTTGCGAAGGAATATGCTGCTTCACCGTGCGAATCCGGCGTGGGAAACGCTCTAATCAGCGCTTTCCTTACAGCAGCCGATAGATTTTAACACCGTGTGCCGGAATATCGGCAGTTATCACACCGCCGCGTGCGGTGTGATTTGTTTTATCCCATAGCTCATGCAGGCGAATCTCATCAGGGACAGAACCGTCCTGTGAGAGAAGACCGAGCTGCTCAAAGGAAACGGTTCGTCCTCCATCATCGTCGGAAAGATTGAAAACAGCAACGGTAATGGACCCGTCATGGCAGTCGGTGCTTACCCAGACAGCAGTATCCTGATCTCGTTGTATCTGCTGACCAAAATGCTGTCCGTCGTTTAAGGACAGGATCTCCTTGTTCGTCAGCATACGCAGCTCACTGTCATTTAAAAGCGTCAGCTCGCCGCCGATCATAAGCGGCGCACCGAATATGTTCCAGAGTGTCAGCATCGTGCGTATCTCATTCTCGGTAAAAGCGGAGCGCCGCTCATTGCCGAAGGTTTTACCGATCACACCGACAGGAAGCATGTCACAGTCCGGATAGCATCCGCAGGAAACATGATTCTGCCATTTCTCACAGCGCTGGAACATATCCAGAAGGAGCGGCCAGCTGTCCCAGAAGTCATCGGTGATGCGCCACATATTGGCATTCTGCGCATAGAACCAGGCGCGGTCCACATGAGCCGGTCCCGGAGAGAGGGAAAGAACGATCTCTCTTCCGGTTTTCAGAATTGCCTTATGGATCATTTCTGTCTCGTGCCAGCCGGAGAACACCTCCGTCTGGGAGTTATCCGGATATTCTCTGGAATCGCAGATGTCATCGCACTTGATAAAATCAACGCCCCAGTCAGCGTACATCTGAATCAGCGAGTCGTAGTAGGCCTGTCCGTCCGGAGTGTTCCGCACACCATACATATCCGGGTTCCAAGGGCAGATAGAGTAAGGATCTGCCACCTGATCCGCAGTTGTCTGAGTGCCGAAGACAGGCAGATGCTGAAAAGCTGCTGCACGAGGGATACCGCGCATGATATGAATACCGAATTTCAGCCCCAGCTGATGCACATAGGCAGCAAGCTGTGTGAAGCCGCTGCCGTCTGCTGAAGACGGAAAACGGTTCTCTGCCGGCTGGAACCGCCCGTAGGCATCCATGGCGTCGTCACCAAAGGGGATGTACTGTACCTCGGGACGCCTTGTGCCGGCGTCCCGGGAATACCATTCAATGTCCACTACGACGTATTCGTAGCCAAAGTTTTTTAAATGCTCAGCCATATAGTCCGCATTGGCCATAATGTCCTTTTCGGTGACAGAGGTGTCGTAATAGTCATAGCTGTTCCACCCCTTTGGCGCAGAAAGTGCAAAATTATTCTTGTTCATTTCCCTGTTCCTTTCCTTATGTATTCCCCTTGTTTGATGATAGTTATGAATATACAGTCTAGTACATCGATTTTTAAATAACTGGCCTAACTAACAAGTTCTGCGTTATTAGGCCAGTTATTTTGCAAACGATGTACTAGCCTCGCCCCGCGACCTGTGAATGAACTGCTCGTTGCCGCGGTGACGTGACTGAGTACAAAGTGGACTGGTCTGATATTTATATTTTGGACGTTGCGGGCAATCCACTTATGACTATACTGGTACGTAATCCGGATGAACCATTAAGCACAGCTGCTGGCGCACTGCTCTGTTACATAACATGAACGGCAGCAAGGCGATAGCATGTGTCAGAACAGCTACAGCAGCTACGGCACAATCGATAATGAGGAGGAGTATTATGAGCACACAAACCACCACGGCCGCACCGGCTCTGGAAACCCAGGACAACAAGATCAAGAAGCTGGTCTTTGCCGGTGTATTCGCTGCGATTACCTATGTCGTATTCACCTATCTTTCCATTCGTATTCCTACACCGGGAGCCGGACAGGTGTCCGTCCATCTCGGAAACGCGTTCGTAGTTCTGGGAGCACTTCTCCTGGGCAGTCTGTACGGCGGCATCGGCGGGGCACTTGGACTTACGATTGCTGACCTCATCGATCCTGTGTACATTGTAGAGGCTCCCATCACATTTATCATCAAGTTTTTGATCGGACTTATCGTCGGATTGATTGCACACCGCGTGGCCCACATCACGACAGAAAAGGACAACCGGAAGGTTCTTCTGGGGGTTATTGTTGCTACGATTGCAGGATTGGCATTCAATGCAGTCTTTGATCCGCTGCTGCGGTATTTCTACAAGATTCTGATTCTGGGCAAGCCGGCGGCTGAGGTATCGTTTGCCATTAACTTTGTGGTTACTCTGATCAACTCTGTAGTTTCTGCAGTGATCGTCGTCGTGCTCTATATGGCACTGCGCACGCCTCTCAAGAAGCTGGGATTATTCTTTAAGCTTTAAGCTGTTCCGCCGCTGCAGCTGCAAATACAATTGTTACCCATATTTTTACAAAGGGTATTGACATGACCCTAGGGGGATGTAGTATTATAGCATTCGTCTCGAGAGCAGAGCAGATTGCAGCGGCGGGACAGAATATAGAATGCGATAGTAGCTTAGTTGGTAAAGCGCCACCTTGCCAAGGTGGAGACCGCGAGTTCGAGCCTCGTCTGTCGCTCGTTGATGCACGGAAACGCTGGTAGTTCAGCGTTTCCGTTTTTTGTATCTGTTCAGCGCCTGCCAATTTCAACGTGAATTGACTGCTTGCAGGCAAATTCACGATTGAAATTGGCAGGCGGGCGAGGTACGAGGACATGGGATATAAATTAAAGAAAACAGAACAGGAAAAGACCGGTAGCCGGAAGACTCAAAAGCAGCTGCAGCAGAATAGAAAAGCCAGAAGGCGTCAGATTGCGGCGGCTGTCATTGCCATCCTTCTGGCAATTGCGATGATCGTGCCGCTTCTGGTGGTTACCGTTTCGGCCGCGGAAACGCAGACGCAGCGGACTGTTCAGGACGGCATTACGCTGGAGGGGCAGAGCGTCGGCGGAATGACCAGGGATCAGGTTCAGGCGCTTGCGGACTCCATTCTGGAGGAACGACGCAGCGCAATCATTACCATTCATGGAATGGATGATGAAAACGTGACAGTGAGCGCAGGAAATCTGGGAATGACCTGGACCAACAGTGATGTTGCTGACACAATTATCAACTACGGACATGCGGCCAACATCATTGCACGGTACAAGCAGGAAAAGGATCTGGCGGTGAACGGAGCGGATTTTACTATTGAGCTGGATTTTAATCAGGACCAGATTCGCACCTTTATTGAGAACAACTGCTCCGCCTGGAATGTGCAGGCGGTCAATGCTTCTATGACGCGGGTCAATGGTGGCTTCCAGTTTACCGAGGGAAGCGATGGCATTACCATTAATGAAGATGAGTCGGTAAAGCAGATCTACAGCTATCTGACCACCGAGTGGAAGGGAGAGGATGCTACCATCGATCTGGACATGGAGACGACAACCCCTGCTACCACGACGGAGGACCTGCAGAAGCTGACTTCCGTGCTGGGAACTTTTACGACGTACTATTCTACAGCCAATGCCGGTCGTTCGAAGAACATTTCCAATGCCTGCGGCATGATCAACGGATTGACGCTGGCTCCGGGAGAAACCTTCTCCATGCTGAAGACCATCACGCCCTTTACGGAGGAAAACGGCTATGAAATGGCCGGCTCCTATTCCGGCGATGAAGTGGTAGAGAGCTTTGGCGGCGGCATCTGTCAGGTGTCCACGACCCTTTATAATGCGGTGATCCGCGCAGAGCTGAAGGTTAACGAGCGCTACAACCACTCCATGATTGTAACGTATGTGGATCCTTCCGCAGACGCGGCCATCGCAGAGTCCTCCGGCATGGATTTCAAATTCACCAATAACCTGGACAGCACGGTATATATTGAAGGCTACACATACAACGGATCTATTACCTTCACGATTTACGGGGTGGAGACCAGAGCAAGCAACCGGAAGGTGTCCTTTGTCAGCGAGACGCTCTCGGAGACGCCCTCGGAAGGAACCAAAATAAAAGAGGATCCGTCGCTGGCGGTTGGCACGGTGCAGACCACAGCCGGCCATACCGGGTACACAGCAAGGCTGTGGAAGGTGGTGACGGTAGACGGCGTGCAGCAGAGCAAGGACGTCTTCAACAACAGCACCTACAATATGACACCCACCTATGTTAAGGTGGGAACAGCCGGTAATGTTACCCAGGCGCTGCGGGATGCCATTTCCTCGCAGGATGTGGATGCCATTAAAAAGGCTGCAGCGGATGCGGCGGCCGGTGTTGATTCCTCGGCAAGCGACAGCCTGACAGAGGATGCCAAGAACGCGGCGGATGAAGCCTATGCCGATGCATTGGCGGAGGGACTGGATACAACAACAGCCATGGAAAAGGCGCAGGAGGCAGCAAACGCTGTGGTGTCAGGACAGAGCACGGACAGAGCATCTGACAGTACGTCGGCATCGGATAGCACGCAGGACGGAGGTGCGCAGTGATTCTTCGGACCGGTGAGCTGGACTGCAGCGTATATGACCGGTCGGTGACAAAGCGCCTGACGGGCGTATGGAAAAAATCTGCAGCCAAGGCGCAATCAGATGCAGTTGGCGGCTTAGTCGGCATTTCGTCAGAAGGGCTTCCGGTCCAAACGGCGACGGCAGTGCAGACGATCGGTGCAGATATTGCCTTATCAGGGGCAGTATCCGGTGCGGTTAATTCGCTGGCGGCGAAGGGAGCCAGGGCAGAGGCGGTCTCTGCAGAGCTTCTTTTGCCGGCAGGCAGCGAGGAAGCGCTTCTTCGCTGCATAACGGATCAGCTGAAAGACCAGGCACAGCGGGCGGCTGTGAAGGTCGCCGGTTTTCGGGCAGAGGTGACGGAGGCTGTCACACGTCCGGTAATCGTTATTACAGCAAGCGGCAGCGTATGTTGGCCGCTTAAGTGGGAATATACCGCGCCGGGAGAGATCTTGGCCCTGGGGTATATCGGACTGGAGGGGACAGCACTTCTTGCAAGAGCCTGCAGACAGGAGCTGGAGAAACGGTTTCCGGCGCGATTCCTGGAGCAGGCAGCCGCGCTGGATGAGGAGCTGTTTCTTACACAGACGGTAGGGACGATGTACCGCCTGGGCATACGTCCGGGGTGCCTGGTATCTGTTCGGACAGGCGGCATCTATGCAGCACTTTGGAACATGGCAGAAGCGTGCAGGTGCGGATTTGATATCGAGCTGACGCAGATTCCGCTCAGGCAGGAAACCATCGAGCTGACCGATTACTATGGGATAAATCCGTATCAGCTGTGTTCTTCGGGAGCACTGCTGGCGGTGGTGGAGGATGCACAGAAGGCCGCCGAGCAGCTGGCGGACGCCGGTATTTTTGCAAGGCCCATTGGCAGGCTGAGAGGGGACCGGGACCGCCGGATTCATAACGGCGAGGAGGTTCAGTCGCTGAACCGGCCGGAGGCAGACAGTATACTGCAGGTTTTAGGAGGAAGGAAATGAACACACTGAAGGAGAGAATCCTTACGATCATTGAGAAGAACAGCCGCATTGATCTGAAGGAGCTGGCGATTATGCTGGGCACCGAGGAGTGCGAGGTGGCAAATGCACTGGAGGAAATGGAGAGCGAGGGAATCATCTGCGGCTACCATACCATGGTGAACTGGGACAAGACCGGCATCGAAAAGGTGACGGCTCTGATCGAGGTGCGTGTAACACCGCAAAGAGGCCAGGGCTTTGAGGAAATCGCAGAGCGGATCTACAAGTACCCGGAGGTGAGCAACGTCTATCTTATGAGCGGCGGCTATGATCTGATGGTAATCCTGGAGGGGAAGACCCTGAAGGAGGTGTCCGGCTTTGTCACCAATAAGCTGTCTACGCTGGACACCGTGGTCGGTACAACGACTCACTTCATCCTGAAAAAATATAAGGACCACGGCACCATCATGAACAAGCGCGAGGAGGATATCCGGGAGATTGTGACGCCATGAGAAAGGATCTGATTGCAGACAAGGCGGCATCCCTTCAGCCCTCCGGTATCCGTAAGTTTTTCGATATCGTGGCCGACATGAAGGATGTGATATCTCTTGGTGTGGGAGAGCCTGATTTTGACACACCGTGGCACATTCGGGATGAAGGTATTTATTCCCTGGAAAAGGGAAGAACATTCTATACCTCCAACTCCGGACTGAAGGAGCTTCGTATGGAGATTGCAGCTTATCTGCAGAGAACCCAGAAGCTTGACTACCACTATCTTTCGGAGATCTTTGTGACAGTAGGCGGCTCGGAGGCCATTGATCTTGCCATGCGCGCGCTCCTGAATCCGGGCGATGAGGTGCTGATTCCGCAGCCCTCCTACGTATCCTATGAGCCTTGTGTAGTGATGGCAGACGGAAAGCCGGTCATCATTGAGCTCAAGGAAGAGAATAAGTTCCGCCTGACACCGGAGGAATTGGAAGCGGCTATCACACCCCGAACGAAAATATTGGTGATGCCGTTCCCCAACAATCCCACGGGCGCCATTATGGAGCGGGAGGATCTGGAAAAGCTCGTTCCCATTATCAAGGAGCACGATCTGATCGTCCTTTCCGATGAGATCTACAGCGAGCTGACCTATGGCGGGAAGAAGCACGTCTCCATTGCCTCACTTCCGGACATGAAGGAGCGAACCATCCTCATCAACGGCTTTTCCAAGGCGTATGCAATGACCGGCTGGCGACTGGGCTATGCCTGCGGACCGGAGGAGGTCATTCGCCAGATGGTCAAGATTCATCAGTACTGCATCATGTGT
>CAVBQH010000031.1:0-45029 GCA_963597485.1 Acutalibacteraceae bacterium | reverse complement strand
GACGATATTCCATGCTGCCACTTTTTATCCTGATCTATTATAATCCTTCGAAGCCACTTCCCTTTGTTCTTAAAACCACCATGCCTGCTTGCGCAGGCACCACCACAAATAAAAATCACTCTTCGGATTCCTCGATCTCCTCCCGAACCTTGGCAATCTTCACGACCTTGACGCCTTCCTCCAGGTTCATCAGCTTCACGCCGGAGGTAATACGGCTGTGAACCGGTACCTCATTCATGCGGATCTGTATGATGATACCTGCGGAGGTGATCATCATAATCTCATGATCATCGTTCACTGCTTTGATACCAACAACATTTCCCGTCTTTTCTGTAATCTTATAGCACTTAATTCCCTTTCCGCCGCGGTTCTGAATGCGGAAGTCATCAAGGGCACTGCGCTTTCCAAGGCCTTTCTCAGACACAACCAGAATGGAATCTCCCTGTGAGCTAAGCTGCATGCCTACAACCTGATCTCCATCTGCCAGTGCTATGCCGCGAACGCCCATACTGGTACGCCCTGTGGCGCGAACCTGATCCTCATGGAAACGAACGGCCATTCCCTTCTCCGTGACAATGATAATATCATCATCCTTGCCCGTTTCCTTAACCTCAATCAGTGCATCACCCTCCTGAATGGTGATGGCGTTGATGCCGCCGTTGCGGATATTCGTAAACTCCGTGCATTTCGTCTTTTTCACGATACCGTTTCTGGTGACCATGAACAGATTCTTATCCTCGCTGATTCCCTTTACCGGGATCAGTGCGGACACTTTTTCATCTGCATCCAGCTGCAGAAGATTCACAATCGCCGTACCGCGGGAGGTTCTGGATGCCTCCGGGATCTTGTAGGCCTTCAGCTTGTACACACGTCCCTTATTGGTAAAGATCAGCAGCATGTCCTTGATGGCGGTCATCAATAAATCTTCCACATAATCGTCATCGATGGTGTGAGCACCCTTGATTCCTCTGCCGCCGCGGTTCTGGGAACGGAACTCATCCGCAGAGGTTCTCTTGATATATCCAAGACTGGTTCTGGTGATTACACAATTCTCATTCTGGATCAGATCCTCCAGCTCAAGCTCCGAAAGATCCGCATGCATATTGATTTGTGATCGTCTTTCATCTCCGTACTTCTCAGCGATGACATTGAGCTCACTCCGGATTACACCCAGCAGAAGATTCCGGTCGCCCAAAATCGCCTCCAGCCTTGCAATGGTCTTTAAAAGCTCTACATGCTCAGCCTCCAGCTTGTCATGCTCCAAGCCGGTCAGCGCACGAAGACGCATGTCAACGATTGCCTGCGCCTGTGTATCGTCCAGGCCGAACCGCTCAATCAGGCGACTCTTCGCCTCCTGTACGGAAGAAGAGGAGCGTATGATCCGGACAACCTCGTCGATATGATCGATGGCAATCAGCAATCCCTGTACAATATGATCTCTTTCCTTGGCCTTATTCAGCTCATATTGCGTTCTGCGGGTTACAACATCCTCCTGATGCTTTAAATAATTGGTCAGCACCGCCTTTAGGCCAAGCACCTTCGGTTCACCGTTTACCAGTGCCAGCATGGTAACGCCGAAGGTGTCCTGCATCTGTGTATGCTTGAAGAGCTGATTCAGGATGATATTTGCATTCACGTCATGACGAAGCTCAATAACAACCCGCATTCCTTCACGGTCTGACTCGTCACGAAGATCGGTAATGCCTTCGATTTTTTTATTTTTAACAAGATCAGCAATGTTTTTGATCAGGTTTGCCTTATTGACAAGATAGGGCAGTTCCGTAACAACGATGCGGTTCTTGCCGTTGGCCATCGGCTCAATATTAGTCACAGCCCTGGTAATGATCTTGCCTCTGCCTGTCAGATATGCGTCTCTTGCCCCCTGCAGGCCCATAATAATTCCGCCTGTAGGAAAATCGGGAGCTTTTATGATTTCCAGCAGCTCCTCATCATCGGTCTCTCTGTTCTCCTGGACCCGATTGTCGATCATTTTGGTGCATGCGGCAATTACCTCACGCAGATTGTGCGGAGGAATATTGGTTGCCATGCCTACAGCAATACCGGTAGTTCCGTTTACAAGAAGATTCGGAAATCTTGACGGCATTACGGACGGTTCTTTTTCGGTACCGTCAAAGTTATCGGCAAAATCAACCGTATCCTTGTTGATATCTGCCATCATCTCTGTAGAGATCTTTGTCAGACGCGCCTCGGTGTATCGCATAGCTGCTGCGCCGTCACCATCCACAGAGCCAAAATTACCGTGTCCGTCCACCAGACAATACCGCATAGACCACGGCTGTGCCATGTACACAAGGGCACCATAAATTGAGCTGTCACCGTGCGGGTGATACTTACCCATCGCATCACCGACAATACGTGCACACTTACGATGTGGCTTATCCGGCGTATTTCCAAGCTCACTCATGGCCCAGAGAATTCTTCTCTGAACCGGCTTGAGACCATCCCGCACATCCGGAAGCGCTCTTTGCACAATGACACTCATTGCGTAATCAATGTACGAGCTGCGCATGGTCTTATTCAGATCCACATCATGTATTCTGCTGTCAAACACGTTGTCTTCCATGAAGATTCCTTTTTATACATCCAGATTCTGAACAAATCTGGCATTCTGCTCGATAAATTCACGTCTTGGCTCAACCTGATCGCCCATCAGCGTATTAAAGGTCAGATCAACCTCGGATTCATTCTCCTCGTCCACATATACCCTGCGAAGAATGCGGCGCTCCGGATCCATTGTTGTCTCCCACAGCTGCTCCGGGTCCATTTCACCAAGTCCCTTGTATCTTTGAATTCGATTGCTGTTGTCTCTTCCAACCTCATTCAGAATTCCTGCAAGCTCTTCATCACTATATGCATACCACACCTTTTTATTGCGCTCGAGCTTATAAAGGGGCGGCATAGCAAGATATACATGTCCCTGACGAATGAGCTCCGGCATAAAGCGATACAGGAACGTCAGCATCAGGGTATCAATATGTGCACCATCTACATCGGCATCTGTCATAACGATGATCTTGTCATAGCGCAGCTTGGAAATATCAAACTCCTCGTGAATTCCCGTTCCAAAAGCTGTAATCATTGCCTTAATTTCTTCGTTGGCATAGATTCTGTCTTCCCTCGCCTTTTCCACATTCAGAATCTTGCCGCGCAGAGGAAGTATAGCCTGCGTAAAGCGGTTTCTGGCACTCTTCGCCGATCCGCCTGCCGAATCACCCTCAACAAGGAAAATTTCACACTTTTTCGGATCCTTATCCGAACAGTCTGCCAGCTTGCCGGGAAGCGACATGGTCTCCAATGCAGTCTTTCGCCTTGTAAGATCTCTGGCCTTCCGTGCAGCCTCTCTTGCCCGCTGCGCCAGAAGAGCCTTTTCACAGATTGCTTTTGCAATATCCGGATGCTGCTCCAGATAATAGGTCAGCTTCTCACTGACAACGGAATCCACCGCACCGCGAGCCTCAATATTTCCCAGCTTCTGCTTGGTCTGTCCCTCAAACTGGGGATCCTCCACCTTTACAGAAATGATTGCCGTCAGTCCTTCCCGAATATCTTCTCCGGACAGGTTCTGCTCACTTTCCTTCAGAACGTTATTTTTTCTCGCATAATCATTGAACGTCTTCGTCATTGCATTGTGGAAGCCGGTAAGATGCATACCTCCTTCCGGAGTATTGATGTTGTTGACGAAGCTGTATTCAGAAGCGTTATATGCATCATTGTGCTGCAGAGCCACCTCGACGTACACATTGTTCTTGGTTCCGTCAAAGTAGAGGATGTCCTCATACAAAGGCGTCTTGCTGCGATTTAAATAAGCAACATATTCCCTGATTCCACCCTCAAAATGGAAAACCTCCTTCCTCGGATTTCCATTTTCGTCCATGCCTTCTTCACGAAGATCCGTAAGGGAAATTTTTAAACCCTTTGTCAGGAAGGCCATCTCACGAAGACGGGAGCGAATGATCTCATATTCGTAAACGGTAGTCTCCTGAAATACCTCCGGATCCGGCTGAAATGTTACACTGGTTCCGGTATCTGTTTTGTCACATTCCCCTACTACCTTCAGAGAATCGCTCACATGACCGCCGTTTTCAAAACGAATCTTATGGACCTTTCCGTCCTGACGAACGGTTACCTCCAGCCACGTAGAGAGCGCATTTACAACAGAAGCGCCTACTCCGTGGAGTCCGCCGGAAACCTTGTATCCTCCGCCGCCAAACTTTCCTCCGGCATGAAGAATGGTATATACAACTTCTACGGCACTTTTTCCGGTTTTATGATTGATTCCAACCGGAATTCCGCGGCCGTTATCCGTTACCGTAATGCTGTTCCCGGGATTGATAAAGACTTCAATATGCGTACAATACCCTGCCAGCGCCTCGTCGACGGAATTATCGACAATCTCATACACAAGGTGGTGCAGACCTCTGGATGAGGTTGTCCCGATGTACATTCCAGGACGTTTTCGTACAGCCTGAAGTCCCTCCAGAATCTGAATGTCATCTGCCGTGTAGGATCCGACGTCCTTTGTGTCCTTGACGTTATCATCCTTATATTCCCTGGAATTCTCAGCAAATTCCTGCACAAATTCTTCATCCTCGGAGAGCTTTTTCTCCTCCATCTGTGCCTTCTGATCTTCCTCGGCTGCCTTTAACAGGTTTTTAATTTCTTCTGCTGCCATTATTACCTTCCTACCGTTGCCTACAGTATCGCAATCTATACCTGCCACCGATCCTGTTCAGCATTCTGGTTTGTTTCTGCCACCTGTCCGTTTCGAATTTTGTACAACCGGTCAATCGAAAACCGGTTATTTACAAATTCATCCAACCCGGTACATGTGATGAACGTCTGGATTCCTCCAAGCGAGTTGATGAGATAGTTCTGACGGCTGGTATCCAGCTCCGATAAAACATCATCCAGCATCAAAACCGGCTCTTCCCCAATCTGCTGCTTCACAAGCTGCAACTCTGATAACTTCAGAGACAGAGCACAGGTTCTTTGCTGTCCCTGTGAACCGTACCTGCGAAGATCAATACCATTGCACACAAAGGAAAAATCATCTTTATGAGGTCCAATGGCTGTAGACCCCATATATTTTTCCCTCTCCCCGATGCGGTTGAGCTCCGCTTCAAAATGATCCTCAGTAACATTCGGCTCATAAAGAAGCTCCAGGCGCTCTGCACCACCGGAAAGCTTTCCGTGCATTTCTCCTATGATTTCATTCAAATCCTGCAGGAAACTGCGGCGCCTTTTAATAACCTTTACTCCATAATCCAAAAGCTGATCATTCCAGATAGAAATGGTGGATGCAAGTGAAGGCATCTCCTGTATCTGGCGAAGCAGCTTGTTGCGCTGCTCAACGACTTTATTATACTGACTTAAATCGTGCAGATAGGATGCATCCAGCTGACACAACTCCATATCTACAAAACGCCTTCTCTGTGACGGTCCATCCTTGACAATGGACAAATCCTCCGGAGAGAAAAAAACAATGTGAAGAAGGCCAATGAGCTCCGATGCCCTTTTTATTCTCTGCCCATTGATAGCAATTCCTTTTGCCCGGGCTTTTCGAAGATGAAGGTCAATCTGATAATCAAGGCCATTTTTAATTATGACACTGCGAATATGTCCCTCATCACACCCAAAGCGAATTAAATCTTTATCAAAAACACCTCTGTGGGATTTCGTCGTGGCAATCATATATAACGCTTCAAGGATATTGGTCTTGCCCTGCGCGTTATTTCCGTACAGAATGTTGGTTCCTTCCGAAAAATCCATGGAAAGAGTCTCATAATTCCGATAATTTTCCAAACGCAATGACTTAATATACATCCTGCTCACTCAGCGGATCTAACGGTAAATTCCTTCCCATCAACCGCAACGATATCACCATCCCGAAGCTTTTTACCGCGTCGTGTATCAACCTCACCGTTCACCAGAACATTTCCTTCTTCAATCATGTACTTGGCTTCCACACCGGACTGGACAATACCGGCCAGCTTTAGTGCCTGCCCAAGCTTAATAAATTCATCTCGAATCTTTATTTCCGTCATTGATGCCTCTTTATTTAATCGATATCTATGAAATTCACCGGCAGAACCATATAGCAATAGGATTTATCATCACGAATAAATGCCGGTGCCCGCTGTGTCATCAGGTAAATGTCAATTTCTTCATCATCTACGGCGCGAATGGCATCGATCATAAATTTGGGATTAAATCCTATGTTAAGGTCCTCACCTTCTTTCTCGATGGTAATATTTTCATCCATACTGCCGAGTGTGGTTCGGATCTTCATTTGAACCATATCATCCGTAATCATCAGGATAATCGGTTTTTTGTCTTCTTCCTTTACAAGAAGCGTTGCTCTTTCAAGACAGGAGAGGAGTTCCAGTCGATTGATCCGGATGTGTGTACGGTAATCAACCGAGAGCATCTGATCAATTTTGAAATATTCTCCCTCCAGAAGTCTTGAAACGACAATGGTTTCATCGAATTCAAAAAGAATATGCCTCTCTGTAAAGTAGATATGGACGTTTTTTTCCATATCACCGGAGAGGATTTTGCTGACATCGGAAAGAGTCTTTCCGGGAATCACTACCTTTCGATCATCATAAGACTGCTTCAGTTCAACGGTTCTTGTAGAAATTCGATGTCCGTCCAATGCAACAACACGGAGTCTGTTATCTTTAATTTCAAACAGCTCGCCTGTCATTAATTTATTACTGTCTGTTGTTGAAATAGAAAAAATAGTCTTGGCAATAACGTCACGCAGAGTGAACTGAGACAATTCTATTCCATATTCACGATTAATCTCCGGCAGATACGTAAATTCTGCACCGTCTTTTCCCAGGATGGTAAACTTTGCTTTACCGCATATAATGGTAACTTTTTCACCTTCTGTCTGAAGGAGAACGGTTCCATCCGGTAATTTCCTGACAATATTCGAGAATATGTCTGCGTTAATGGCTATGATTCCATGCTCTTCAATAGCACCGGCTACAGTATTTTCAATTCCCAGATCATTATCATTCGCAATCAGTTTTATATTCTCAGTGGATGCATCAATTAGAATGCACTGCAGAATCGGCATCGTCGTTTTACTGGCAACGGCCCGTGAAACGATATTGACTGCGGATATCAACTGGTTTTTCTCAATTTGAAGTTTCATATGTTCTGTCCTGCCTGCCGACAAAGTGCCGGCTGCCTATAAGTAAAGAATAATCGTAGTACATAATAAAGGCCGTTCAATAGTGAACAACCTTCTCGATTGTAACAAAAAAGCCCCATTTTATCAATGAAAGCGGGGCTGTCCGTACTGGTTATAGGCAGCCCCGTTTTGTGTGGAAATCAAGTATTTTATAAACAAGAACCGGTAAGAGATGATGCTCAGCACCCGCTATTGAAGGTTTAGTTTTTTCTTGATAATGGAGATATTGGTCTTTAATTCCTCGTTATTCTCCATTTCCTCCTTCACTTTATCCACACCGTGCATGACGGTAGAGTGATCCTTTTTATTGAGCAGATGTGCAATGGAATCCAGCGTGGCATCGGTGTATTCGCGGCACATGTACATGATCACCTGTCTTGGAATGACGCATTCTGAGTTTTTTTTGCGGGAAGCAACCATGGAGAGTTTTACGCCGTAGTGCTCACATACGATGTTCGCGATCATTTTTGGTGTAATGCTGTGCTCCGCATTCGGGTAGATGATGTCTTTTAGAACATCCTGCGCCATTGTGAGATTAATCTCTACATTATTCAGTTTGGAATATGCAATGATCTTATTAAATGCGCCTTCCAGTTCACGAATGTTGGATTTAATGTTTGTAGCGATGTATTCCAGAATCTGGTCTTCGATCACAAGGTGCTGTTCATCGGCGTTTTTGCGGAGAATGGCCATTCTTGTTTCATAATCCGGTGCCTGAATATCCGCAATTAATCCCATTTCAAAGCGAGAACGGAAGCGTTCATCGAGTGTTTCCATTTCCTTTGGAGGGCGGTCGGAGGATAGAACGATCTGTTTGCCGGCTGCATGCAGCTCATTAAAGGTATGGAAGAACTCCTCCTGAGTGGATTCTTTTCCTATGATGAACTGGATATCATCGATCAGAAGAACGTCTACCGTTCGATATTTGTCACGAAGTCTTGTCATTGACTGTGCATTTCCGCTTCGAATGGATTCAATCACTTCGTTTGTAAACTGCTCACTGGTCACATAAAGGACTCTGACATCCGGATTTTGTTCAAGAATGTAATGTCCAATGGAATGCATAAGGTGCGTTTTGCCAAGTCCTGCTCCTCCGTACAGAAAGAGAGGATTATAAACAGCACCCGGGGATTCCGCCACAGCTACGCAGGCGGACTGTGCAAAACGGTTATTAGCTCCTACGACGAAGGTATCGAAACGATAACGCAGATTCAAATTTGCATCCTCTGCCTTAACGGCAAGAGAATTCTTTTTCTGCAGCTGATCCGTCTGCTCCTGCGTTTTCTCATCATTTTTAAGAACAAACATGATCTGAATCGGATGATTTACATGCTCCGATATGGAGGCCTGGATGGGTTCCAGGTATTTTTTCTCATAGTAAGAGAGCATAAGGGGATTATCGCTTGGAATGCAGACACTCAAAACGTCATCATTCAAACTTCCAAGTTCCAGATCGCGGATCCACGTGTTATAGGAAACATCCGAAATCCGGTAGATATCCCGAATATTCTCCTTGATCTCATTCCATCCAAGCTTCAATTCATCGATGTTCATAACTTATACCCCTACCTAAAGCATCCGTTGATGTTCGTGTAACGCAAGCGATTACTGCTTTTTTTGATAAGAAGACGGAGATTATTCACAAATGATCGATGCGTATAATGATGGAAATGTGAAAATCCCAATTCAGGTTGTTTCGTCGAATGTGTGTGGATATCAGAGTGGATAATGCTGAAAAACACTGTAAAATCAACACTTTTTCGAGATGCAGATGTTATCTTATACTACTTTTATGGATCTTTCAAATTGTGGATAACCGTCAAAAGCGGGTGGAAACAGAAAAGATATCCCCAAAAATGTGGAAATGTGGATAACTTCGTGGATAAATCGAAATTTCTCTTGAAATGCTTTATTTCATTGGTTTCTTGTAATGGTTATTCTCATGTATACGCGTAAAAACACAGGGTTATCCACAATTTATCCACAAAATGTGGATAAAGTTTTTGAAATCCACATTTTGTGGATGAATTGTGCACACCAAATATTGGAGAAAAATATTTTAAAAACCCATATTTTGTAGAGGAAAATCAAAGGTTTTGGGAGTTGACACTGTAAGTTTTCCTACCATATAATATGGGAGCTGTTCGTAAGACGATTCTGTTATTACAGAGCTGTGTATCGAATGGATTGGGTACCTTGGCAAGGGGTTCGTATCCGGATCTGCCGATTGGGTTAACATCGTTCGATGAGGTAGGATATTTCTGATAAAGGAGGTGTAACTGAAATGGCAAAAATGACACTTCAGCCGAAGAAGAAGCAGCGCGCCAGAGTTCACGGTTTCCGTGCAAGAATGGCAAGTGCTGGCGGACGTAAGGTTTTAGCAGCAAGAAGAGCAAAAGGAAGAAAGCAGTTAACCGTTTAAGCTTTCAACTTTCAGGGGCCGCAGCAATGCGGCCCCTTTTGTTTCATCACAAACACAGATGTAAAGCAAGGGGAATCGTGGAATCATTAAGGAAAAACGAAGATTTCAGGACATGTTATCGGGACGGAAAGTCCTATGCCAACAAGTATCTAGTTGTCTATGTCAGAGAAAATGGACTGGACAAAAACAGAGTCGGAATTTCTGTGAGTAAGAAGGTTGGGAACAGCGTTGTTCGGCATAGAATCAAACGTTTGGTGCATGAAAGCTATAGACTGCATGAAGGAGAATTCGATAGCGGTTCGGATATTGCAGTCGTTGGGCGCAGATCGGCAGATGGTGCCAGTTATAAAGAGATCGAAAGAGCGCTCCTTTTTCTTCTGAAAAAAGCTGGAGTCTGTTGTTGTGATAGGGGATCTGATCATGATGAAAAATGTCATGCTGGCAGCAATTCGGTTTTACAGGAAATATCTGTCTCCTCTTAAGTCTACAAGGTGCCCTTATACGCCGACCTGCTCAGAATATGGGCTGCAGGCCATTGAAAAGTATGGGGCCTGGAAGGGGGGATTGCTTACCCTGTGGAGAATACTGCGATGCAATCCTTTTTCTCATGGAGGATACGATCCGGTACCTTGAAACATCTGTAACTATTCAGTGCCAGGCAAAATTTCATAAATCAGACGAGAATGGATTGCATTTCTGAGGATGATTTTGAAATTTAATTTGGCGAGAACGCCACAAAAAGGAGAATTGTTCCATGCTCTTAACGCAGGATACTACCTTTATTATCGGACCCATTGCCACTCTTCTTGGTTATCTTATGAATGGCATTTTCTGGGTTCTTGATAAAATCGGGATACCAAGCATTGGTTTGTCTATCATTTTTTTCACTGTCATTATCTATATGGCATTGATGCCGCTGACCATTCGTCAGCAGAAGTTTTCCAAGCTTCAGCAGAAGATGCAGCCGGAGATCTCGAAGATTCAGGCTAAATACAAGAACCGCAAGGATCAGGAATCCGCGATGCGGATGAATGAAGAGGTTCAGGCGGTATATAAGAAATACGGCGTTTCTCCGATGGGAAGCTGTGTTCAGCTTTTGATTCAAATGCCGATTTTGTTCGCACTGTACCGGGTTATTTATAAAATTCCGGCTTACGTTGGTCTTGTAAAGGATGCTTTTTTCCCTCTGGTCGCAAATTTAATGGCAGAATCCGGTGCAACGGATTATCTGCAGAGTACATCTGCAGCTGCGCAGTATGCCAACGAGTTCAAGGCCGATGACTTTATTAATGGTGTTTCAACGGTTGTTCAGAATACATACATTGATGTGTTAAACCGGTTTTCCACCGGAGATTGGACTGCACTTGGCGAGCACTTTACCAATCTGTCTTCCGATATTCAGACTACGGTCACCAAGCTGGAGCAGTACAATAATTTCCTTGGACTTAACATCGGAAACTCTCCCTGGTTTACCTTGAAAAATGCAATTGCAGCGGGCTCCATTCTCGGAATCATTGCCGCTGTTATTGTTCCGCTTCTGGCAGCCGTTACGCAGCTGATTAACGTGGCTCTGATGCCGACGCAGAGTGCATCCACGGGAGATCCGCAGCAGGACCAGATGGCTTCTTCTATGAAGACCATGAACTATACGATGCCGATCATTTCTGCATGGTTTTGCTTTACACTTCCTGCAGGTATGGGACTCTACTGGATTTCCGGTTCCGTTATCCGGTCCCTGCAGCAGATCTTTATCAACCGCAGTGTTGACAAGATGGATATGGATGCATTCCTGAAAAAGCAGGAGGAAAAGAACCGTAAAAAGGCTGAAAAGCGAGGGGATAAACCTACTGCATATGAGAGAATGATGGAATATTCTCAGATGAATACCAAGAGCGGCCAGCAGTCTCTTTCCGGAGATGAAACAGTTTCGAAGAGACAGACTCTTTCGCAGAAAGCCGGCTATCAGAATCGCGGTTCAAAGGGAACATCGGCGGACACTGCAGCAGTTTCAGAGCGCCATTATAAGAAGGGCAGTCTTGCAGAGAAAGCCAATATGGTAGCGGAATATAATTCTGTATCCAGAAATTCCACTTCCAGGAAAGCAGATAAGGAGGGGAAATGATGGAAAACGAGTACATTGAAATTACAGATAAAACATTGGACGACTGCATTACAGCAGCTTGCCGCAAGTTTTCTGTGACCAGTGATAATCTGGAGTATGAGGTTGTTGATGCCGGAAGCCTTGGATTTATGGGCTTTAATGCACGCAATGCAGTGATTCGCGCTAAGGTTAAGGAAAATGAGCATGGGTCTTCTGCTGTCGGCGGAGATGTCCTTGGAAATGTTCATGAGGAGAAGACGCAGGAGGAGTACGAGGCAGATCGAAGAAGTTCCTCCAGACGCTATGAAGAGAAGAGCCGCAGCTATGAGAAGAAGGATTTCACCAGATCTTCCTCCTACAGCAGCTCAAAGGCGCCTCGTAGTGCAAAACCGAGTTCTCCGGTAAAGTCGGAAGAGCCGAAGACAGTATTTACAGAAGAACAAATTGAGTCCTTCAAGGAAAAAGCCGAGAATTTCCTGCAGGCCATGTTCGGAGCAATGGGAATGGAGGTTACGATTTCCTATTCCTTTGATCCGGAGGAGAATATCCTGAACGTTTGTTTTGACGGCGATGACATGGGCGTCCTCATTGGCAAAAGGGGACAGACGCTGGATTCCATACAGTATCTTGTTTCTCTTGTTGTTAACAAGAATGTGGATGGGTATGTTCACGTCAAAGCGGACACCGAAGATTATCGTGCAAGACGCAAGAAGACACTGGAAAATCTTGCCAAGAACATTGCGTTTAAGGTAAAGAGATCCCACAGAGCGCAGGCGTTGGAGCCGATGAATCCCTATGAGAGGCGCGTGATTCATTCTGCGCTGCAGTCAGATCGGTATGTCACAACATACAGTGAGGGAGAAGATCCGTACCGCCGCGTTGTAATTGCTCCGAAAAGATGATGGGGCTTAATAAGATTTAATTCATCGTAAGAAGAGGTCTGCGTTTGTGCAGGCCTCTTTTTTACGATATGATGAGACGAATGTATGCGCCTGCTTGGGCAGGCATGGTTGTTGCAGTACCCATCGCGATTTTCCTTCGGAAAACATCGGTGCGTTTTGAGTATAGGAGAAAAAATGGCACTTACCTTTGATAGAGATCAAAAAGACACGATTGCCGCTATTGCAACTGGTACTTCGGAAGCCGGAATTGGCATTATCAGAGTAAGTGGTCCGGATGCAGAACGAATTTTACATTGTCTGTACAGAACAAGATCCGGGATGCCTAAAAAGGAATGGAAGCCGAATACCATTCATTACGGAGTGATTATCGATCCTTTGCAGGAAGAGGAAGTGATTGATGAGGTGCTTGTTTCCTGGATGAAGGCGCCCCACAGCTACACAACAGAAGATACTGCAGAGATTAACACGCATGGTGGACGATTTATATTAAACCGCGTCCTGGATGCGGTTCTGTGCTGCGGAGCAAGACTGGCTGAACCGGGGGAATTTACTAAAAGAGCCTTTTTAGGTGGACGGATGGATTTATCCGAGGCCGGCGCAGTTATGGATTTGATTCATGCGCAAAATGAATTTGCCAGAAAGGTAAGCCTTCATCAGCTGCAGGGAAGCGTTTCCGGAAAAATAAAGGAGCTCCGCGGAAGGATCCTGTACGAAATAGCCTTTATTGAATCGGCACTGGATGATCCGGAAAACTATTCTCTGGAAGGGTATCCTTCCAGACTTTCGAACATTTGCATGGATATTCATAGAGAGCTTTGCGGGTTTCTTCGTCGTTCGGAGCAGGGAAGTGTCTTGAAGGACGGAATTCGTACGGTGATTATAGGAAAGCCTAATGCCGGAAAGTCATCACTCATGAATGCAATGGCAGGTGAAGAACGTGCCATTGTTACATCCATTGCCGGAACGACGAGAGATACACTCTGCGAAACAATTCGTTTGGGTGATATTTTGCTACATGTAACGGATACAGCCGGTATTCGTGAAACTGAGGATGAGGTGGAAAAAATCGGTGTCGAGAGAGCCAAAAAGGCATTGGAGGATTCTCAGCTGATTTTATTTGTTCTGGACTCGTCGGCTGACATTTCTAAAGAAGATCTGGAAATTGCATCCTTTGTTCAGAAAGAAATCGATGCCGGAAAATGTGGTATTGTAATAAAAAACAAATCTGATCTGCCTTCGAGTATTGGTGAGGAAGAAACGAAGAGTCTTCTGCAAGGGGAGAGGGTACGTGTGATGGAGACTTCTCTTCTTCATTCGAATTCCGCTGATTATGATTCGGTGTTGGAGAGACTCAGGCTCACAATCGAGGAATTGTTCCAATTCAATACGGTTCTGAATTCAAATGAGCCATTTGTTTCTGCTGCGTTTCAGAAAAATTCCATTCGGGAGGCCATTCACTCTCTGGAGCTTGTGCAGGAGAGTATAGAAATTGGGATGAGTGAGGACTTTTTCTCTATAGATCTGAGGAACGCTTATTCATCACTTGGTAAAGTCATCGGTGAAGAGGTTGAGGATGATCTTGTGGAAGAAATTTTCAGCAGGTTTTGCCTTGGAAAATAAAAAGTCTTGACCACCCTGGATTGAAAGTAAAACACTGTGAATGCTGCATATTGCCTGCAGCGCGTGAAAAATACTGTGATAGAGGAATATTACTTTGTGTGAAATTGATCGAGAGCATTCATATTGCATAGATACTGATGTATGTGTGATTGGGGCAGGTCATGCAGGATGCGAGGCAGCTCTTGCTGCTGCCAGAAATGGCTGGCGAACCGTTATTTTTACGATGAATGTTGACAGCATTGCCATGATGCCGTGCAATCCTCATATCGGTGGTTCCTCCAAGGGGCATCTCGTGCGTGAAATCGATGCTCTTGGCGGAGAAATGGGAAAAAATATAGATAAGACCTTCATTCAGTCCAAAATGCTGAATAAGTCGAAGGGTCCTGCCGTACATTCGCTTCGCACGCAGGCTGACAAGGCGGAGTATTCCAGAAGCATGCAAAGGGTTCTGGAGAATCAGGAAAACCTGGAAATCAGGCAGGGAGAGGTTTCGAATATTTACACTGAGATTGTGAAGGATGCCAACGGTGCTGATTATCGAAGAGTTACCGGAGTGCAGCTGCAGCAGGGGACTATTTACACCTGCAGAGCAGCTATTATATGTACCGGGACATATCTGAATGCACGGTGTCTCATCGGTTCTGCCATAACAGAAACCGGTCCGTCGGGTATGCAGCGGTCGACATTTCTATCACAAACTCTTCGCGAAATGGGAATTTCGCTTCGCCGGTTTAAGACAGGAACTCCGGCAAGAATGGATGGAAGAAGCCTTGATTATTCGAAAATGACCATTCAGAAGGGGGACGAGAGGGTAGTACCGTTTTCTTATTCGACGGATCCAAAGGATGTACAGATTGAGCAGGTTCCCTGCTGGCTTACCTATACGAACGAGGATACGCATGAAATAATTCGTCAAAATCTGGATCGGTCACCGATTTATGCCGGAATTATAGAAGGAACCGGCCCTAGATATTGTCCGTCTATTGAGGATAAAATTGTTAAATTCTCTGAAAAAACAAGACATCAGGTATTTATTGAGCCGGAGGGACGTTCAACTAATGAGGTTTATGTGGATGGAATGTCCAGCTCTATGCCGGATGATGTGCAGCAGAGAATGTACCGAACAGTTCCGGGACTTGAAAACTGCCGAATTGTAAAGAATGCTTATGCAATTGAGTATGATTGTATTAATGCAAATGATTTAAAACTTTCTCTGGAATTAAAAGCCGTGGATGGACTGTTTTGTGCAGGACAGTTCAATGGAAGCAGTGGATATGAGGAAGCGGCTGCACAGGGGCTTCTGGCCGGTATTAATGCGTCTCAGAAGTTAAAGGGGAAGGATCCTCTTATTTTGAAACGATCAGAGAGCTACATCGGAGTCTTAATTGATGATCTTGTCAGCAAGGACAATCGAGAGCCGTATCGAATGATGACCAGTCGTGCGGAATATCGGCTCCTTCTTCGGCAGGATAATGCGGATCTTCGGCTTCGTAAATACGGATATGAGGTTGGCCTGATCAGCAGGGAGCAATACGAATATGTATGCCGAAAGGAAGTTTTGATTTCTGAGGAAATGGAACGTCTTCGATCTGTGTATGTCGGTGCTGCCGCCAAAAATCAGGAATATCTTGCCAGCATTGGTTCTACACCGTTAAAAACTGCGGTTTCTCTTGCGGAACTTTTGTGCAGACCGGAGCTTAGCTATTCAAAATTAAAGGGATTGGATCCGGAGCGTCCGGACCTTCCTGAGGCGGTAACGGAACAGGTTGAGATCAATCTGAAATATGAAGGATATATTCAGAGGCAATGCAAACAGGTTGAAGAGTTTAATAAACTTGAAAATAAACGGATTCCTTCAGGTATTGATTATGATGATGTGACCAGCCTTCGACTGGAAGCCCGCCAGAAGCTGAAAGCGCTGCAGCCGTCGTCGATCGGACAGGCATCTCGAATGTCAGGTGTTACTCCGGCAGATATTGCTGTCTTATTAATTTATATTGAGAAGTTAAAAAAGGAGTCTTCGGTACAATGACAAAGGCAGAGGAGCAGTTTTTAGACAGACTGGAACAGTTTATTGCTGATTTTACACTTACAGAGAATCAGATTCATCAGCTGCGGATTTTCTATGATAATCTTCTGGAATGGAATAAGGTGATGAATCTTACGGCCATTACAGAAGAAGAGGATGTTTACACGAAACACTTCCTGGATAGCTACTCTTTTCTTACCAGTGTTCCACGTGAAACAATTTGTGGGGATGATAATACTATTCGGCTTATCGATGTTGGAACCGGTGCGGGATTTCCGGGAATTCCAATTGCGATTGCATTCCCTAATATTCATGTTACATTGATGGATTCTTTGAACAAGCGTATAAAGTTCCTGGAAGATACGGTACAAAAGCTTGGACTGACCAATGTCACTTGTATACATTCAAGAGCGGAAGAGTTAGCACATAACGTCAAATATCGAGAACAGTACGATATAGTCGTGTCTCGCGCAGTTGCAAATCTCAGTACGCTATCAGAGTATTGTATTCCGTTTGCAAAGATCGGCGGAAAATTTATTGCTTATAAGGGCGATAAGGTATCGGAGGAAGTCCCTTCCGGAAATAAAGCAGCTGCTATTCTCGGAGCAAAGCTGACAAGGGAGTTTTCCTTCTATCTTCCTGAGACGGATTATCGGAGAACAATTCTTACCTATACGAAGAAGGAGAGTACCGGGAAAAGATACCCAAGAAAAGCGGGAACACCTGCAAAAGAACCTTTGGGAGTGTAATTACGGCAGGTGCTAAAACCACAATGCCTGCTAGTACAGACAATGTCTAGTACATCGATTTTTAAATAACTGGCCTAACTAACTTGCCCTTTTTCCCGATTGCACGTATCAAAAATCCTCAGAAAAAAGTTCTGCGTTATTAGGCCAGTTATTTTGCAAACGATGTACTAGGATTATTACAGTAACAAATACCTGAATAGTTGCTATATCTTTATCCTCGTCCATTTTCCGATACGATAACGAACGGATGCAAATACAAAGCGGCACATCTGATCTGCCAGAACACCCATCCAGATTCCAACCATTCCGAAACCAAGAACAAATCCAAAAAAGTATGAAGCAGCGGTGCGAACGATGGTGACGCTGATCGTAGAAGCAATTGCTGTATAAACAGTGTCCCCTGCTCCACGAAGACAACCCATGTAAATAACCTGAGAAACCTGGAAAAGAACAATGATGATAATGGTTCTTATGATGTCTACGCCAATAGCGACAATTTCTTTTTCTTCAAAGAAAAGTCGATAGAGAGTCTCACCTCCAAAGAAATAGATGAGTGCAAGACAGCATGAAATGAATAATCCGATATGCTGACAGGTCCTTCCATATTTCAAGGCTTTATCCGGCCTTTTCTCACCTAGGCTTCTGCCAATTAATGCAACAGCAGCTACCTGCATACCGTCACCGAAGGAAAATGTAAGACCCAGAATATTCATGCCTACCTGATGAGCAGCTAATGCATACGTGCCCATCTTTGCAGCCATCATTGCAGTGGACATAAATCCAACACGCATCAGGACCTGCTCAATGAATACAGATAGTCCCAATTTAACAATAGAAATGATGGACCCAGCTGTTGGACGCAGCTTTTCTCTTATAAGGTAATGTGCACTTATAAAACCGTTATGCTTGAACAACGAGCAGAAGCTCATAATGCAGGCTATGATTGTTCCTATAACAGTTGCAATCGCTGCTCCGGCAATTCCAAGAGCTGGAAATCCGAAGTGCCCCTGTATCAGCAAATAATTGCATGCTATATTCACGAGGTTAGATACAATATTGGTTCGCATTGCTATCATTGTATTACCGGAGCCTCGTTGAGCGGCATTAATGACCATGGATAGAGCACTGAAGATCATACACCCCATGATGATTCGATAATAAATTACAGCCTGTGCATGTGTTTCAGTTGTAGAGCCGCAAAAAGAGATGATTTGATTGGCACAGGTCACACAAATAGTAGAAATTATTGCTGCAGCGACCAATACAAATAGAAGAGAGGTTAAAAGAATTTCATTTGCAGAGTTTTTCCTATCCTCACCTCTCCGTCGCGCGACCAATGCAGATACCGATACATTCATCGCAAAAAAGATGGCAAAGCCCATAAATTTAGGCTGCGTTGTCAGGCCAACTGCCGCAACAGCACTTGCTCCCAGTGAACTGACCATTAAAGAATCCACCATACCAGCCAATGCAATAAAAAAAGATTCACATACGGCAGGCCAGGCCATTTGCAAAACTTCGCTGGTTATACTTTGATTAAAATGTCTCATATAATTAATCCCCTTTATAAAGAAATTGACATTGTGATTACATGTAGATGTTCCACGTGGAACATTTTTATTTGGAGAGAACACCACATGAGCAAAAGGTAACCTGTATTACAACAAAAGATATTTTGACCCCGATATCTTAAAATGTTACTATGAGTCTACTGCCTGTGGAGAAAAAATAGTAGACACCACAGGCGAATTATTTATACGGAAGGATTGAATGGAATGGGGAAAATTATTTCCGTAGCAAATCAGAAGGGTGGGGTAGGAAAGACTACAACAACCATTAATCTGTCAGCTGCAATCGCAGAAAAAGGGAAAAAGGTTCTTATTATTGACATTGATCCGCAGGGGAATACGTCCAGCGGTTTTGGTGTGGATAAAAATCAAAAGGAAGACACTGTATATGAATTGATTCTCGGCTATTCAACAATCAATGAGGCAATCATACGTGATGTAATTCCTAATATTGATCTAATTCCATCTAACGTTAATCTTGCCGGTGCAGAAATTGAACTGATTGATAAAATTCATAAAGAAGGAATTCTGAAAAAAGAATTGGATTTTGTGAGGGATGATTACGATTTTATCCTGATTGATTGTCCGCCTTCTCTAAACATACTGACAGTAAATGCAATGGTTGCCTCTGATACCGTTCTCGTTCCCATTCAATGTGAATTCTATGCGTTAGAGGGATTAAGTCAGCTTATTCATACAGTAAATCTGGTTCGAGAACGTTTAAACAAAAAACTCGATATAGAGGGCATTGTATTTACAATGTACGATTCCAGAACAAATCTATCACAGCAGGTGGTTGAAAACGTCAAAGAACACGTAACGCAGCATATCTATAAAACAATGATTCCGCGCAATGTGCGTCTGGCAGAGGCTCCGAGCTATGGAGAGCCTATAACCATATATGATCCGAGGTCAGTTGGAGCTGAGGCATATCGCGCTCTTGCAGAAGAAGTTCTGGAAGGACATTGATCGTTGCCTATAAAGAAAGGTTAATACAATATGAAGAAACACAGAGGTTTGGGGAGAGGGTTGGATGTATTGATCCCTGTAAGCGAGGAGCCGGAACAGGACAATCAAAATGATGAATCATCCGGTGACGGACTAACAAACGAACAGAAAATGTCAAATGACAATAAAAAGAAAGCTTCTGTAAGTTCCGGTAATAATTCAAATGATTCATCTGTAACCAAAGAAGATAAACAGGAAGAGAATCTGGTTACAATGGCTCGCTTAACGAAGGTAGAACCAAATCGCAATCAGCCAAGAAAATCCTTTGATCCGGAAAAACTCCAGGAGCTTTCGGATTCAATCAAGAATAAAGGTCTTCTTGAACCGATTATTGTGCAGGATTTTGTGGATCACTATGAAATTATTGCCGGAGAAAGAAGATGGAGAGCATGTAAGCTGGCTGGTCTGAAGGAAATTCCGGTAATTATTAAGGATTATGATGATGGAGAACGGGTTGAAATATCTCTGATTGAAAATATACAGAGAGAAAATCTGAATCCAATTGAAGAGGCAAATGCATACAGAAGACTGATTGATGAATTTCACCTGAAACAGGACGAGCTTGCAGAGCGTGTTTCGAAGAATCGTTCATCCATTGCAAACTCCATGCGGCTTTTAAAGCTTCCATCCAAAGTACAGGAGATGGTCATTGAGGGACTGCTCTCCATGGGTCATGCGCGGGCATTGCTTGCTGTTGAGGATGAAGAAATACAGGTTGCTCTTGCACAGGAAATTGTTGAAAAGAAGCTGAGTGTCCGTGAAACAGAACGAGCCATACAGCTTCTTGGCAGAAAAAAAGCGGAGAAGAAGGAAGAAAAAGATCCGTCTCTTCAGTTGATATATAAAGATCTTGCATCAAAAATGAACGCTGCACTTGGAATGAAGGTTTCAATCAAGGATAAAGGGAAAAAGCGGGGGAGTATAGAAATTTCCTTTGAAAATCAGGAGGATCTTGAAAAAATAATGGATAAAATAATGTAGAAAGGCGGATATGAGTATAATATTTGGATCAGCAATTGATATTATTGTTATTGTTTTAATCCTTGCTGTTATTGTACTGATGGTATTTGTTATTTTGCAGGGAATGAAGCTAAGAAAGCTTGACGATCGGCTTTACAATTTATCTGCAGGGTCTGATGGCGAGAGTCTGGAAGAAATGCTGGTAAAGATTCTGGATAATTACGAAGGAATCAATAAGCAGCTTGAAAGCAATACGGGCGATATACGTGATATATACCGCAGACTTCATGGCGTTATACAGAAAACAGGAGTTGTAAAATACGATGCTTTCAGTCAGATGGGTGGAAATCTGAGCTCTGTCATCGTCTTGCTGGATCAGGATAACAATGGAATTATGTTAAATACCGTGCAAAATGTAGATGGCTGCTATTCTTATGTGAAGGCTGTTCACAACGGAAAGAGTGATGTTGCGTATACCGAGGAGGAACAGCAGGCCGTGGATATGGCACTGGATCAAAGAAGTGCGGGGCCGAGAAAACGTCAAAAATAACACATAGTGTGATCATGAATCGCAGAAGTGTTCCACGTGAAACATTTGAGAGTGGCTGCACTTCGAAGCAGCTGCAATAGATGAAACCGCAAGAGCGGAAAAGGAGAAAAAATGATTGATATCAAGTTTTTAAGAGAGAATCCGGAAGTAGTAAAAGAAAATATCCGTAAAAAATTTCAGGATGAAAAGCTTCCTTTGGTGGATGAAGTTATTGAAAATGATGCAAAGGCCAGAAAAGCACAGCAGGAAGCTGATGAAATCCGTGCAAACCGCAAAAAAGCATCTAAACAGATCGGTGCGCTCATGGCTCAGGGCAAAAAAGAAGAGGCAATGAAGCTCAAGGAAGAGATGACGGATGATACGCGACTGAAAGAGCTGGATGAGATCCAGAAGAACGCATCCGACATTGTACGCAAGGATATGATGATTATACCGAATATCATTGATCCGTCGGTTCCGATCGGTAAGGATGATTCGGAAAATGTAGAGTTGCAGCGCTTTGGTGAGCCTGTTGTTCCGGAATTCGAGATTCCTTATCATACGGATATCATGGCACGCTTTGATGGCGTTGATTTTGAAGCAGCAGGCCGCGTTGCCGGAAATGGATTCTACTATCTGAAGGGAGATATTGCGAGACTTCATTCCGCAGTATTGTCTTATGCGCGAGATTTCATGATTGATCGCGGATTTACCTATTATGTGCCACCTTTCATGATTCGCTCTGCAGTGGTGGACGGAGTTATGAGCTTCGCCGAGATGGATGCAATGATGTACAAAATCGAGGGAGAGGATCTGTATCTGATCGGAACATCAGAGCACTCCATGATCGGATCCTTTATCGATCAGATTCTTCCGGAAGAGACGCTTCCGAAGACACTGACATCCTATTCGCCTTGCTTCCGGAAGGAAAAAGGCGCACACGGCATCGAGGAAAGAGGTGTTTACCGCATTCATCAGTTTGAGAAGCAGGAGATGATTGTAGTATGCAAGCCGGAAGAATCTATGATGTGGTATGAAAAGCTCTGGAAGAACACCGTAGATTTCTTCAGAAGCCTTGATGTTCCGGTGCGTCAGCTGGAGTGCTGCTCGGGTGATCTGGCAGATTTGAAGGTTAAATCCTGTGATGTGGAAGCATGGTCCCCTCGGCAGAAAAAATATTTTGAAGTAGGATCCTGTTCAAATCTTGGAGATGCACAGGCAAGAAGACTTCGGATTCGCGTAAAGGGAGCCGATGGAAAGCTGTATCTGGCACATACATTGAACAATACGTGCGTAGCAACTCCTCGTATGCTGATTGCTCTTCTTGAAAACAATCTGCATGCGGATGGATCGATTTCAATTCCGAAGCCGCTTCAGATGTATATGGGTGGCAAGACAGTATTAACACCTTTGCATGATTAAGCAAAAGTAAATCGTATAGAATCCATTTTGACAGGGAAAGTACGAGCGTATAGAATGAACCTCACCGAAGAAACAAGTCTTTGGTGAGGTTTTTTATACATGGGGTAATGAATTGAATAAATTTATGCGTGCCATAGGCTTTTCCAAGCCGCTGAAACGAAAAGAATTCCAGGCGTTGATTGAAGCCGGTATCAAGGATTGCAAATACAGAGCATATACAACGGATGATGAAGATGAGAATACCGTTCTCGCACAATTTGAAATAAACTTCGGCGACGATTTTGGAATTTGCGTCTGTGGACAGTTTGATGAGGATGATCAGTTTTATCCGGATTATTACTATCCGTTTCTGAACACAAATCAGGTAAGCAGTACAGAGGAGATTTCAGTAGAGCCTCGGATTGATAATGATTCTTACGCGGGAATCTGCGAGGATTTGCGAGTAGGAGTAACCTTGATCTTTCGGCTCCGCAACACGGTGGAGTATCTAAAGTGCAGGCATACAAGCTTTGCTCCAATGGAAAATACCAGTGTTATTCTGACAGCATTGGCTGCAGAAGGAACCGTTCTTATGCCGGTATATAAAACGGACGAACAGATACAGCTGCTGCAGGAAGAAAATGAAGAACGGATGGTTCGGCTTCGGAGGGCTAAGCGCGGAGATGAGGATGCAAGCCGTGAGCTGACAGCGCTGGAAATGGATCAATATGCCGGGCTAATGGAGCATATACGGCAGGATGACATTTACAGCATAGTGGACTCTTACCTTATGCCGTATGGAGCGGAGTGTGAACTATATTCCATCCTTGGTGAAATAAAAAAGACAGAAAAACGGGTCAACTGTCTGACTATGGAAGAAATGACCTTGCTTCGGGTTGACTGTAATGGACTGGAGCTTGATGTTTTGATACATCAGGATGATCTTTTCGGACAGCCGGAGATTGGAAGAAGGTTTCGCGGATGCATATGGCTGCAGGGTAAAATCTGCTTTGGAAGCATGAACAAACAGGAACAGTAAGGAAATATGCACTCGTAAAGCAGGAGGATACCATGAAAATATATCCAGTTGGTGACATGGCAATATCGGTGGATTTTGGAAATGTCATTGAGGAAGCAGTGAATGATCAGGTGATGCGGCTGAAGGCAATGCTGGAGGGAAGTGCTATTCCAGGTGTTGAGGAGATGCTGCCGTCCTATCGGGCTTTGATGGTTTGCTATGATCCGAATCGGATTTCCTATTCAGAGCTTTCGGAAAAGGTGAAGGAAATACAGGCCCTAAGTGAAAAAAAGGCAAGCAGCGGCGGAACCAGGATTGTTCGCATTATTCCCTGCTGCTATGGAGGGGAGTATGGAGAAGATCTGAAGGGACTGGAAGAACTGACCGGTCTTTCCCAGAAGGAAATCATCAATATTCACGCAGGTACAGACTATAAGATTTATATGCTGGGATTTTTGCCTGGATTTGTATATCTGGGCGGCATGGATGAGAGAATTGCAGCACCGCGTCTGGAATCGCCTCGCGTGGCTATCCCTGCGGGCAGCGTTGGAATCGGGGGCAAACAGACGGGGGTTTATCCGATTGCTTCACCGGGAGGCTGGAGACTGATAGGAACAACGCCGGTTAAATTCTATGATCCGAAGGCGGCAAAGCCGATCCTCTGCAATGCCGGAGAGTATATTCGCTTCCAACCGATTTCAAAGGAGGAATACCAGTCCATTGAGAATAAGATCAAGGCAGGAAACTGGGAACCGGAAATCGAGAAGAAAACGAAATAAGATGAGGTGAGATATGCTGAGAATACAAATAGAAATGCCGGGGATACTGACTACGGTGCAGGACCAGGGAAGAGCCGGATACATGGAATATGGCGTTCGGACAGGCGGAGTCATGGATAAACAAAGCTGCAGACTGGCAAATGCGCTGGTCGGCAATAAGGAATCCGCAGCTGTACTGGAAATGACGTTGATGGGAATAACTGCTGTCCTGGAGGGCGAAGGGACGGTTGCTTTTACCGGTGCGGAGATGGGAGCATGCGTGGATGGAATCCCGGTGGAGCGGTATCAGGCAGTTTCTGTCAAAGGCAAAAAGCGCCTCACTATGGGAATGGCCAAAACCGGCTGCAGAGGCTACCTTGCTGTATCGGGAGGAATTGATGTTCCGCTGGTAATGGGAAGCCGGTCAACCGATGTGAAGTGCAGTCTTGGAGGCTTGGACGGTCGTCCGTTAAAGGCCGGAGATGAGCTGAATTCCGGTGCGGATTATGCCGACGATGCAGAGTTTGCAGTCTTGCAAAAAAAGATCAGCGCGCTGCCACGACTGGTTAAATTTGATACTGCACCGACCGTGCGCGTTGTAGAAGGACCGCAGGCAGATTGGTTTTCGGAAGAGGCAAAGAGCCGTTTCTATGCGAGTGAATATAAGGTGTCCGGAGAAAGCGACCGCATGGGAATGCGGCTGGAGGGAGAAAGCGTAGAAAGTCTCCATGGCGTGGACATTGTGTCGGATGGAATTGCCTTTGGATCCATTCAGATTCCCAAGAACGGAAAGCCGATCGTAATGATGGCTGACCATCAGACAATCGGGGGATATGCAAAGCTTGGAACGGTTTGCTCGTTTGATCTGCCCAAGCTGGCCCAGCTGAAGCCGGGTGACAGCGTTCATTTTGAAAAAATAAGTGTAGAGAAGGCACAATTCCTGCTGCAGAATCCGCAAGAGCAGGAGCGCAGCGCGGAGCTCGTATTCCGTTCAAGAGCAGAAGGCGGAAAGGAAGGAAGACGGCACCGCTTCCAGAAATACAATTATTATTATCGGCATGGGTGTTGACAAGGAAAAAGCCGGAACTATAATGAGAGTGATTGTGAGCGGCAAGGATGCCGGATGGGTGGCCCCCATCCGGCATTTTTTGATATCAGGGCGCGGGCAGCGCACAGATGCAAAAATGGCTGGTTGAATGTGGATATCTACGGAATGGTTCTGTAGAACAACAAGTCAGACTGTCGCAGAGGAGAGAGAATATGAAAACATTAGGTTACTACAACGGCAAGTATGATGAGATCGAGAACATGTCGATCCCGATGAGTGATCGCGTGCACTGGTTTGGTGATGGCGTGTATGATGCAGGCCCTTGCCGCAATTATCATATTTTTGCAATCGATGAGCATGTGGATCGCTTCTTCAACAGTGCAGCTCTGCTGGATATTAAAATGCCGGTAACCAAGCAGGAGATGAAGGATCTTTTGAATGACCTGGTAAAGAAAATGGACACGGGAAATCTGTTTGTTTATTATCAGGTAACCAGGGGAAGTCAGGTGCTGCGCAATCATATCTTCCCGGAGGGAGCCGGCAATCTGTGGGTTATGCTGACACCGGCAGAAATCGGCGACGGCATTGCACCGATTTCCTGTATCACAGCACCGGATACGAGATTCTATCATTGCAATATCAAGACATTGAACCTGATTCCCTCCTGCGTTGCAGCAGAGAAGGCAAAGGAAGCAGATTGCGTTGAGACCATTCTCTATCGTAAGAATATGGACAATCGTGTTACAGAGTGTGCACACAGCAACGTCCACATCATTAAGGACGGCAAGCTCTTTACGGCACCTACCGATGAGCTGATCCTTCCCGGTATCGCCCGCGCGCATCTGATTCGGATGTGCAAGCAGCTGGGCTATGCGGTAAGTGAGACGCCGTATGATCTGGATACTCTTCGGAATGCAGATGAAATTCTGGTAACCAGCTCCAGCAAGCTGTGCCTGCACTGCAACACATTGGACGGTCAGCCGGTTGGTGGAAAAGCTCCGGAAATGCTGGAGGATATTCGCAGCCATCTGTATGCTGAGTTTGAGGAAGCTACGAATTGATGAAATGGTATCTGTTCAGCACCTGCCACATTTCAACGTGAACCCTCTGCTTGCAGGCATATTCACGATTGAAATTGGCAGGCGGCCAAGGCGCGAAGCGCCTTTGGCCAGCCACATCGAGGTTTTCTGAAGGAAAATCGAGATGGGCGCTGAATAGTTACATTAAATGCTGATTTAGTCAGCCGCATCTGTGCGGAGGATGCATTGCGGAAAAGATTCTCTTGGTTATGGCTGAGAGAATCTTTTGCTGTAACAGCGGGTATATGAGACAGGAGGGAATATGGATTATACATCAATTATGCCGTCGGAGCTTAGAAAGCTGATCCGGGAGGAAGTTATTACTACAGAAACATCAGGAATGTGCCGCGGATATGCACAGGCGAATCTGGTTTCGCTGCCAAAGGAAATAGCGTATGACTTTCTGTTGTTCGCGCAGAGAAATCCAAGAGCCTGCCCCCTTCTGGAGGTGAGTGATGTCGGCAGCAGAGAGCTCCACAGCATCGCAGCGGGCACGGATATTGCAACGGATATTCCCAAGTACCGGGTTTATGAGCATGGCGTAATGACTCATGAGGTGACAGATGCAAGACCGTTCTGGAGAGATGATCTGGTCAGCTTCCTGATCGGTTGCAGCTTTTCCTTCGAGGGAGATCTGCTGGAGGCGGATGTACCGGTACGACAGATCGAGGAAGGATGCAATGTGCCGATGTACAATACCAACATCCCCTGCCAGTCCGCAGGAATCTTCCACGGAAACATGGTTGTATCCATGCGGCCGATTCCTTACGCACTGGTGCCGAAGGCTGTACTGATCACCGGAGCAATGCCGAAAGTGCACGGTGCGCCGATTCATATCGGAGATCCGTCCGTGATCGGAATTACCGATCTGGAGCATCCGGATTACGGGGATATGGTAACCATCCGTGAAGGAGAGGTCCCTGTATTCTGGCCCTGCGGCGTAACACCCCAGAACGTGATTATGCAGTCCAAACCGGAATATGTAATCACACACGCACCGGGTCACATGTTTGTAACCGATGTGAAGAATATAAATTTGAAATATTGATGGCCAGCTGTACCTTGGTTTTCTGAATGCGAGGAGAAAATGCCATCGGGTATTTTCGAGTATCAAAATCGAGATGGAGTATGAACAGTGATAAAAATCGATGCACTGGCTAAATCGAGGTTTTTCACAGAAAGAAGGACATGATGAAGATTGATTTAAACTGTGATATGGGAGAAAGCTTCGGCAATTATAAGATCGGCATGGATCAGGACGTTGTGGCACACATTTCATCTGCCAATGTAGCCTGCGGCTTTCATGCATCGGATCCTCTTGTAATGGAGAAAACCGTAGCGGCCTGCAAGGCGGCGAAGGTTGCAGTCGGTGCACATCCCGGCTTTCCGGATCTTGTTGGCTTCGGCAGACGGAATCTGAAGGTTTCCGCACCGGAGCTAAAGGCAATGATCATCTATCAGATTGGCGCATTGAAGGCCTTCTGCGATGCCGCGGGTGTTCCGCTGCAGCACGTCAAGCCCCATGGAGCAATGTACAATATGGCAGGAAAGGATCCGGAAATGGCGGACGCCATTTGTGAGGGCATCAAAGCTGTAGATCCGTCCCTGATTCTTCTGGGACTTTCCGGATCGGAGCTGATCGAGGGAGCAAAGAGGGCCGGACTTCCCTTCGCAAGAGAGGTGTTTGCAGACCGCGCCTATGAAGAGGACGGATCGTTGGTGGCTCGTTCCAAGGAAGGTGCTGTGATCACGGATGAAGAGGAGGCTATTCGCCGCGTTGTGTCGATGGTGAAGGAGCACAAGGTAACCGCCATCACCGGAAAAGAGATAGAGGTTATTCCGGATTCCATCTGCCTGCACGGAGACAACCCGAAGGCGGTACAGTTTTCTGAGAGAATAAGAAAGACATTGGAAGCAGAGGGTGTGGATGTGGTACCTATTAAGGAGGTAATTGCAGAATGAGCGAGACATTTATCAGCAAAGACCTGGATGAAATCGTTCTTCGCTATACACAGAGAGGAATGCACGTTTTAAGAGAGCACCAGGAAGAGAATCTGTGCGAAAGGGCTGCTGAGGAAATTCTATCCTGGGAAAAGGGAAATGTTCTTTTGGCAACCGGCTTTTATGTAGCTGGATATGCAGAAACAGACGGCCCCGCAGGAACAATGGTGGAAGCGAAGGCTTTGCAGGCACTGGGATATCACCCGGTTGTAGTAACAGATTCCTTCTGCAGAGGATTCTTTGAAATGGAAGGAATCGATGTCGAGTACCTTCCCATGGATGCAGACGATGCAGCCTGCCTTGCTGTGGTAGATAAGTATAAGCCGGTCGGCATGATATCCATTGAGCGCTGCGGAAAAAATATAGAAGACGATTACGCCAATATGCGGGGGATCAGTATTCTGGAAAACACGGCACCTGTGGATCGTATTTTTGAGCTTGTCGGCCCGGATGCCGCAGAGGGAGAAAAGCGGGTTCGAACCATCGGAGTTGGCGACGGCGGCAATGAAATCGGCATGGGAAATCTTGCAGATATTATTACGAAGGATCTGTTACTGGTTCCCTGCCGGGTTCGCACAGACCTTCTGCTGACGGCCAGCGTGTCGAACTGGGGCGCCTACGGCATTGCCGCAGCGCTGGAAAGAGCAACCGGAAAGACCGTGTATTCTGTTATTGACGGCGTACCGGTGGATCAAAAGGTAGAAAGCTACATCCAGGCAACCGTGGAAATCGGAAGCGTGGACGGCGTTACACATGAGAGAGTGGCACATGTTGACGGATATGAGGCTCAGATCGAGCAGGAAATTCTGAAGGCGCTGGCAGCTGCAGTGACGAAATAAAGCGCGTCGCTCCTTGATCGCCTGCCGATTTCAAGCGTGAATTTGTCTGCAAGCAGCGGGATACGCTGAAATATGGAAGGCGCTGAATAGACACCTGTATTCATGCATACAAAATATGCGAAATAAGTAGTGTATAATTGTATACAATTACCATTGCGGCTTAAAGAAAGCTGAATATAATAGAGTTTACATTACAAAGAGGTGATGGCAGGGGAACCTGTCGATCACCTCTTTGTGTTTCCTCCGAATACGGCAAAGGCGTCGGGCATTCAGATACTGGGTGTCGGGCGCTTTTTCTGTATCCGGAGGAAGAAAACACGGCGATAGCAGTAAATCACCGGAAACAAGTCATATGGAGGACACTATTATGAAAAAGAGAATTTTAAGCGCGTTACTGGCTGGAGTTACCGCATTATCAATGGCTGCCTGCGGCTCCACCACCACATCCTCTTCTTCCTCTGCATCCTCGGAAGCATCGGAAGAGACAGCAGAAGCTGCGGAGAGCACTTCCTCCGGCGATACGATTAAAATCGGAACCATCGCTCCGAAAACTGGATCATACGCTTCCTTTGGTAGTGCCGCAACCAACGGCGCAACCCTTGCGGTAAAGGAAATCAATGAGGCCGGCGGCATTGACGGCAAGCAGATCGAGCTCATCACTACCGATGATCAGTCAGATCCTACGGAGTGCCTGAATGCGTTTAACTCCCTGGTATCAGAGGGTGTAGGACTGGTTGTTGGTTCAGTAACCTCCGGCTGCACGAGCGCAATTACCGGCGCTGCAAATGAGGAAGGCGTTGTAATGATCACACCTTCTGCAACGGCAGATTCCATTACGACGGATGATGATTATGTGTTCCGCGCATGCTACGCAGACTCCTTCCAGGGAGCCATCGCAGCGGCCTATGCAAAGCAGTCCGGATACACCAGTGTCGGCGTTGTATACTGCGCAGCAGATACGTATTCCAAAGGTCTGTACGATTCCTTCTCTGCAGCATGCGAGAAGTACGGCGTCAGCGTAGATGCAGTAGAATCCACCGCATCCATGGATGTACAGGATTATACAAACCAGTTTGCTTCTATGGTGAAGGCTGGTGTTGAGCTGGTTTACTGCCCGTACTACTACGATGTAATCGGACCTTACCTTGTAACACAGGCCCGTGCAGCAGGCTATGACGGAATCATCATGGGTGCTGACGGCTACGACGGGTCCCTGGACTACACGGTTGACGGCGCAGATCTCACCGCCTTCAACAAGGTTTACTGGACAAACCACTTCGATTCTTCGGATACTTCGGAGGTTGTTCAGAACTTCGTTAAAGCTTATGAGGCAGAGTACAACGAGACACCGATCTGCTTCGCAGCTCTGGCTTATGACTGCGTGTACATGTATAAGGATGCCATCGAAAGAGCAGGCAGCAGTGATGCTTCCGCTGTCCGCGATGCACTGGCAGATACCTCTGCGGTATATACCTGTGTAACAGGCACCTTCTCGCTGGATGAGACAGGAACACCTTCCAAGGGTGCATCCATCATTTCCTTCGTATCGGACGGCACCACCGTTTCCTCCGAGCTCCTGGACGTTGTAACCAGCCTGCCTGAGGAATAAAGCAAGGAAGAGAAAGTAAAGCTCTGATAGGACACCGGTTCCGGACAAAGGAAAGCCTCCAATGCCCGGAACCGGATTTATCGCATCATCGGATCCTGGGAAACTAAAAGAATTCTACGAAGAAAGAGTGAAGGCATGAGCACATTTATTCAGACACTGATCGTCGGGCTCCGACTCGGCAGCATCTATGCACTGATCGCACTTGGCTACACGATGGTCTACGGTATCATCCGTCTGATCAATTTCGCTCACGGCGATTTCATCATGGTGGGCGGCTACGCCATTATTTTTACTACCCCGATCATGACAGCACTGGGACTTCCAATCTGGCTCTCTGTCATACCTGCCATTGTAATCTGTGCGCTGGTAGGCATGGGAACAGAGATCATCGCTTATCGTCCTGTACGCAAGAAAGGGACCGCAATGACAGCACTGATTACTGCCATTGCGGTGTCTCTCATGCTGGAGAACCTCGCGCAGGCCATTCCTGCTATCGGACCGAATCCGAAGGTGGCCAGCCAGATCTTCCCGGCAAGCGGCATTACCATCGGCTCGGTTACCATGGAATGGGCAACCATCCTTACGATTGTGATCGGCGCACTTGTCATGCTGGCATTGTACATGTTCACGCAGAAGACGAAGCTCGGACGCGCTATGCGCTGCGTATCAGAGGATAAGGAAGCGGCAACCCTGATGGGTATCAACGTAAACCGTACCATCATCCTGACATTCGCGATTGGCTCCGGACTTTCCGCAGTAGCAGCGCTGATGTATATGTCACAGTATCCGAAAATCTATACTACGATGGGATCTCTTTTGGGTCTGAAGGCATTTGTTGCAGCAGTTCTCGGCGGTATCGGTATTCTTCCCGGTGCAATGATCGGAGGAATTGTAATCGGGCTGGTGGAGTCGTTTACAACGACCTATGTGAGCTCCAGCCTTGCCGATGCTTTCGTGTTCCTGATTCTCATTGTCGTTCTTATTCTGAAGCCGGCCGGACTGCTTGGCAAAAACGTAGGAGAAAAGGTATAAAGGGCGCAGGGAGAGTATGTTATGAAATTTAAATCACAAACAGCCAAAGGCTATCTGATCAATACCATTGTTACCGCGGTTTTGTTCCTTCTGCTCAGCATAATCAGCTCGTCTCCTGCAGGACAAGGCGACTTTTTCAAGCTGATACTGACGCCGAATCTGTGGCAGTGCTGCTACCTGGTTCTTCTGGCAGCGTCCTTAAACCTTGTACTTGGATTCCTGGGTCAGCTTTCTCTTGGTCACTGCGGATTCATGGCCGTGGGTGCTTATACAGCGGCACTGATTTCGCTGGCACTGCAGCGGGCAGGCGTATATGAGGAAAAATCCGGCATCGGATTTACGCTGATCCTGTTTCTGTGCATTCTGGCTGCCGGACTTTTGGCCGCAGTGATCGGCTTTGTGGTCGGTATTCCTGCACTGCGTCTGAAGGGCGACTACCTGGCAATTATCACGCTTGGTTTTGGAATGATCATCGTCAATATCATCAACAACCTTCCCTTTGCCGGGCAGAACGGTCTGGATCAGGGAAGTGCGGCTGCTTCTTTGTATGCCAACGGCCTGGGCTTTGGTACGAAGACTAAGGTTGAATATTTGTGGGCTGGCGTACTGGTTACCATCGTGGGCGTTACGATGATGTTCATGTTCGTTCGTTCCAAATACGGCCGTGCCATTAAGGCCATTCGTGATGATGAAATTGCAGCGTCGGCATCCGGCATCAACACCTCTCATTACAAGGTGCTGACATTTACCTACTCGGCATTTTTTGCCGGTGTTGCCGGTGCACTCTATGCATGCACCAACCAGACACTATCGACGTCCTCCTTTGCATTTACAAACGGCGGCATTCTGAATTCCACCTTCGTTGTCGTCATGGTTGTTTTGGGCGGCATGGGATCCCTGACCGGTTCGGTTGTTGCGGCAATCATCATGTTTTTCGTGAACTATGAAATCAAGAACGGCGCGTGGGTAAAGGCACTGCCGACCGGTCTGCAGGGAGTGTTTACCTATCCGATGCTGGTATATGCGGTTGTTCTGGTTGTCATTATCATCTTCCGGCCGAGAGGAATTTTCGGAACCTATGAATTCTCGCTGGTAAATCTTCGCAGCGATATCCGCAGCTGGAAGGAGAAGAAGGCGCAGGAAAAGGCAGAGAAGGCCGGAGACGCCAAGGAATAAGCGGCAGGAGGGAAATGAGATGAGTAAAGAGATAGCAAACCGTGAAGGTCAGACTCCCGTCCTGGAAACCCGCGGACTGGGGATTACCTTTGGCGGACTGAAGGCAGTAACGGACTTTAATATTAAGATCTATGAAGGAGAGCTGGTTGGTCTGATCGGACCCAACGGAGCCGGAAAGACCACCGTTTTCAATATGCTGACGGGTGTGTATGAGCCCACAGATGGTTCGGTGCTTCTAAACGGGCAGCTCTTGAACGGCAAGAAGACCTACCAGTTCGTGGAGGCCGGTATTGCCAGAACCTTCCAGAATATTCGTCTGTTCCACGATATGACGGTGCTCGACAATGTAAAGGCAGCCTTTACGAAGGATATTTCCTATGGCCTTGTGGCGGCAACCTTCCGGACCAAGGCATTCTGGAAGACGGAAAATGAGATCACGCAGAAGGCCATTGATCTTTTGAAGATTTTCCACCTGGATGATAAAAAGGACTGGCTTGCATCCAACCTGCCATACGGCCAGCAAAGAAAGCTCGAGATTGCAAGAGCATTGGCAACGAATATGAAGCTTCTCCTGCTGGATGAGCCGGCAGCCGGCATGAATCCGACAGAGACGGAGGATCTGATGAACTGCATTAACACCATCCGTGACCGTTTCGGCATCGCCATTCTCCTGATTGAGCATGATATGTCTCTGGTTATGAATGTATGTGAGCGCATAAAGGTTATCGACTACGGCAAGACCATTGCAGAGGGACTGCCGGAGGAGATTGCAAGCAATCCGCAGGTAATCGCGGCATATCTTGGTGCGTAAGGGAGGAGACATCGTATGCTGGAAATCAAAGATTTAAATGTATACTACGGTGCAGTGCACGCCATCAAGGGGATTTCCCTGCAGGTAAAGGACGGAGAGCTGGTATCTTTGATCGGCGCCAACGGAGCCGGCAAAACAACGACGCTTCATACCATTACGGGTCTTATTCCGGCGGCATCCGGCGAGATTCTGCTGGATGGGAAGAACCTGCAGAAGACTCCTGCCAGCAACATCATTCGCATGGGTCTCTCGCATGTACCGGAGGGGCGTCATGTTTTCGCCAGAATGACGGTAGAGGAAAACCTGCATATGGGTGCCTATATCGAGAATGACCGCAAGAAGATTGCGGACAATCTGGAGATGGTGTATGCCCACTTCCCCCGTCTGAAGGAGCGACGCCGTCAGCTGGCCGGTACGCTTTCCGGCGGTGAACAGCAGATGCTCGCAACAGGAAGAGCTTTGATGACGGGACCGAAGATGGTGCTGATGGACGAGCCGTCCATGGGCCTTTCACCGCTCCTGGTTAAGGAAATTTTTGCTATTATTGAAGAGCTTCATAAGAGCGGAATTACGATTCTTCTGGTGGAGCAGAATGCAAAGATGGCACTGTCCATTTCGGATCGTGCGTATGTTCTTGAGACCGGCAAGATCGCCATGGAGGGAACGGCAAAGGAGCTTGCAGAGGATGACCGGGTGCGGAAGGCTTACCTTGGAGCATAAATTCAGGTGCTTTGGACGAGGACTTTGAGATGAAGAAAAACTATGTGATTGCGATTGCAAGAGAAAAAGGAAGCGGCGGTACCAGGATTGCGAAGATTCTGTCGGAACGGCTGGGGATTCCCTATTATGACAGAGATTTGCTGCGCAGAGCCTCGGATGTATCAGGAATCAACGAGGAGCTTTTCGGTGCAGCGGACGAGCGGATTGGATTTCGGGAAATGATGAGTGCTGCAGAGAAGGTTTACAACGGTGAAATCCTTCCGCCGGACTCCAATGATTACGTTTCCACGAGAAATCTCTTCAGCTTTCAGGCGAAGGTGATCAAGGAAATGGCACAGACCGAAAGCTGCATCATCATCGGAAGATGTGCTGACTATCTGCTCTCGGACAAGGACAATGTGCTGCGGGTATTCATTCATGCACCTGTGGAATACCGAAGAGAGCGGGTTAAGCACGATAATCTGGGCATGTCGGACCGTGAAATAAACAAACGGATTCGGGATTGTGACAAACGTCGCAGTGAGTATTATCATTACTATACGGGAGATGACTGGAAGGATGTCACGCATGAGGACATCTCGCTCGATTCGTACCGGTACGGCATTGATGGCTGTGTGGACAGAATCATCGCAGCAATTCCGTTGTTCCTTGGAATTGAAGTAGAAGATAAGGGCAAATAACAGATTGGAGACAGAGCCATTTATGTGGCTCTGTCTCTGCGTAGAAGTAAATGCAGTTGGTTGGTACCTGCTGATTTCAGTCGTGAATTTGCATTCGTACGCTGGGACCACCACGAATGAAAATCAGCAGATGTGGGGAGGAAGAGATGCAGTTTAGTAAGAGAATGGACCGGTTTGGCGATGAGATTTTTGCTGCGCTGAATGAGCGGAAGCTTGCGATGGAGCAGCAGGGAAGGACGATCTACAATCTGAGTGTCGGAACACCGGACTTTGAAACCGCCCCGCATATCAAGGAAGCACTGATCGAAGCTGCAAAGGACCAGGATAACTGGAAATATGCGCTGCGGGATACGCCGGAGCTTCTGCAGGCGGTATGCGACTACTATGAAAAACGCTTTGGCGTGCAGATCACAACCGATATGGTCTGCAGCTGCTACGGGAGTGAGGAAGGCATGGGGCACATCGGACTGGTCCTGTGTGACGAGGGCGACACCGTGATTCTGCCGACCCCTTGTTATCCGGTGTTCATTGCCGGTGCGCAGCTGGCCGGTGCGGAGCCGTTTTACTACCCGATGACGGAGGAGACAGGTTTTCTTCCGAGGCTTTCGGATATTCCGGAGGAGGTCGCCCGGAAGGCTAAATATATGATCGTCTCGCTGCCGTCGAACCCAACGGGCAGCATTGCGAGCCCTACCATCTACGAGGAGCTCATTGCGTTTGCCGGAAAATACGACATTCTGCTTATACACGATAACGCTTACAGCGATATCATTTTTGACGGAGCCGTTGGCGGGAGCTTCTTCCAGCACGAGGGTGCTGCGGAGGTTGGAATCGAATTTTTCAGCCTGTCCAAGAGCTTTAATCTGACCGGCGCCAGAATCAGCTTCTGTGTGGGCCGTCCGGATGTGATTGCGGCATTCCGGAAGCTCAGGGGTCAGATTGATTTTGGAATGTTCCTTCCGATTCAGAAGGCGGCCATTGCGGCACTGACCGGACCGACGCAGATGGTAAAGGATCAATGCGGTGTCTATCAGGAGCGCAGAGACGCACTGTGCGGCGGTTTGCGGAGCATCGGCTGGGAGGTTCCGGACAGTCACGGAAGCATGTTCGTCTGGGCGAAGATTCCGGAAGGCCATGGCTCCAGCATGGACTTTTGCCTGGAGCTGATGGATAAAACCGGCGTGATCTGCACGCCGGGGGAAAGCTTCGGACCTCTTGGAGAAGGGTATGTCCGTTTTGCACTGACACTTCCTTCAGACCGGATTCAAATGGCAGTGAAGGCGATTGCAGACAGCGGAATTCTTGCATAGTGGAATTGTGTGGGATACTTGCATAAAAGCCACGCTACAGAAGTCTTGCATAGAAGATCGGATGCCGGATCCAGCGGGCGTTCGGCGACAGGGAGTATGTTACGATGAGTTACGAAGAGTGGGAGCATCACGACAGAGTCTGGGCGGAAATTGATCTGCAGGCAGCTGTCGAAAATATGGAAAATATGCATCAGAATCTCCGGCCGGGAACCAAAATGATTGCCGTTATTAAGACGGATGGTTACGGTCACGGCGCAGTTCGACTGGCGGAGAAGCTGGAAGCGTTGGATTATGTCTGGGGCTATGCAGTTGCCACCTATGAGGAGGCAAAGGAGCTTCGCACAGCCGGAAGAACGAAGCCGATTCTCATTCTGGGATATACCTTCCCGTACTGTTATGAAGAGTTGGCAGAGGAGGAAATTCGGCCGGCGTGCTTCCGGGAGGATATGCTGGAGGCGCTTTCAGCGGCTGCAAAAAAAGCCGGGAAGGCTGTTCATATCCATGTTGCAGTGGATACGGCAATGTCACGCATCGGCGTTCGTCCGGATGACGAAGGACTTGCGTTTGTAAAAAAGGCACTGGAAACTCCGTATGTGGAGGTGGAGGGTATTTTCACCCATTTCTCAAAGGCGGACGAAACGGATCCTGCCAACACAAGACGGCAGATCGCAGAGTTTACGGCTTTTTGCAAGCGAATTGAAACGGAGCTGGGGTATCGCATACCTGTGCAGCATTGCTCCAATAGCGCCGGCATCGTTCGCTTCCCGGAGGCAAATCTTGATCTGGTGCGCGCAGGCATTACTCTTTACGGACTCTGGCCGTCGTCGGAGGTGCCGCAGAATATAGTGCCGCTTCGGCCGGTGCTGTCCCTCTATTCGCATGTTGCGTATGTAAAGACGGTGCCGGCAGGGACACCGGTCAGCTACGGCGGAACATATGTAACGGAGAAGGAAACGGTTCTGGCTACGATTCCGGTGGGCTATGGTGACGGCTATGCGAGAGGACTTTCCAATAAGGGATATGTTCTGATTCGCGGACAGAAGGCACCGATTTGCGGCCGCGTCTGCATGGATCAGTTCATGGTAGATGTCAGCAATATTCCGGGAGTAACGGGCGGCGATCTGGTAACGCTGGTTGGACGCGACGGTGAGGAGTCCATTACACTGGAGATGCTGGGTGATCTGTCCGGCCGGTTTAATTACGAGTTTGCCTGCGATCTTGGCAAACGAATCCCCAGGATTTACAGATAAGAACAACAACTTATTCAATAAGGCACCATTATCCATCAGAGCTACAGAAGCTCTATACGCAGGATATCCTCCAGAGGAATGGTCCTGCGTATGCCGGAGGCGGTCTCCAACACAACAGCACGAATATCAGAAGGAAGCTTGCGGATCGTACCGTCCTCAGAGACGTATGATCCGCCGGCTTTTTTTTTGTCCGGAATGAAAAAGGTAACACGGATTTGCTGGGAAAAGCCCTGGCCCTGAAGCTGAGCGGAGAGGAGCTGGAGCGTTTGGTTTAGCTCCTCCCTGGCATCTTCATCCAGCTCAATGCGCTGTGACGTAAGCCGCGCTGATTCCTGTACGGCGTCGCCGTAGCCGGTCAGTGCAGCAAACGGTGCAAACTGTGCGGCACGTTCTGACTGCGGCATGCGGGGGTGCGTTTTCGATACATGATGCGGAAGGGGGAGGATATCCGCATAAGAGAAATCGGACCGCTTCGTCTGCCTGGCAGTGCTGTGTTGATCGTTGATTTTCTGTTCATAAGGAGAACCTGTCTCAGGCATGGTGACCTCCGATCTGATCGTTTCTTTGCCGGGCGGTGGCGCCCTCCTCCAGATTCATTCCGCGCAGCACCGCATTTTTTCCATATCGTTCTTTGATTTGTAATACCGCATCCTGGAGCTGTCTTTCCCGTTTCTGCCTGGCCTTTTGCTCCTCATACTCCCGGGCCTTGGCCTCGTAATCGGTAAAAAGATCCAGCTGCTGGTATTCCTCTTCCTGCACGGCATCCTCTTCGGCAATGACATTGCCTGCAGCAACATTGATGCGCCGAATCAAAAGCGCCGGATTCACAATTTTATCAAACAAGGAAGCGGCGGCCTCCGGAATAAGACGCGGGGAGCTGGTCCAAAGTCCCAGATGGGAAGAACCATGCGCCGGCTTTGGAACCGGCTTCCCATAGCGGTCAGAAACAATGGGACCACGGTAGATGTGAGACGCGTTGTCCTTACTCAGGCTGGAGGTATCATAACCGACATCCAGAACCAGCTGATTGGTTACCTGGCGCCTGGAAGCCAGGTCCAGTGCAAGCTGGTCTGCCATTTCCCGCAGCACAAGCCTTGCCTTATCAAAGGGGTACGGACAGGATAGCACCTGGCCAGAGCTGGTGCTGTGAGCTGCCGGTCGGTAGGACTTGATATCTGCCATGGTGCAGGATTCGTATCCCCAGGCGTGGTCGATGAGAAGCTCGGCGGAAATGCCGAACATGCGATATAGAAGATCCTCATTGTAGAAATCACCGGATGCACCCAGTGAGCAGCGCGCAATATCGCCCATGGTGTATAGACCAACGTCATGGAGCTTCCTTGTAAGTCCGCGGCCGACGCGCCAGAAATCGGTTAGAGGCTGATGTGTCCAGAGACGGCGCCGGTAGCTCATCTCATCCAGTGCGGCAATACGAACGCCGTTGGCATCCGGCTCAATGTGTTTGGCCTCAATGTCCATGGCAACCTTGCACAGATACAGGTTTGTGCCGATGCCGGCGGTGGCGGTAATGCCCGTTTCCTGCAGCACATCCAGGATCATTCGCATCGCCAGCTCCCGCGGTGTCAGCTGATAGGTCCGAAGGTAAGCAGTGGCATCGATAAAGACCTCATCGATTGAATATACGTGAATGTCCTCCGGTGCGATGTAGCGCAGGTAAATCTGATAGATCTGTGTGCTGATCTGCATGTACCTGGCCATGCGAGGCGGGGCAATGATGTACTCCAGCGCAAGGGAGGAATCTGTCTTCAGCACCGCAGCATCGGAGGAGCTCCCGGTCAGCTTCCGGCCACGAGCAAGGCGCTCTCGCTCCTCATTGATGGCTCGAACCCGCTGCACAACCTCAAAGAGCCTGGGACGTCCCGGGATGCCGTACGCCTTCAGAGAAGGGGAAACGGCAAGACAGATCGTCTTCTCAGTGCGACTGGCATCGGCAACCACAAGATGTGTATTCAGAGGATCCAGTCCGCGATCGACGCATTCCGCAGAGGCGTAGAAGGACTTCAGATCGATGGCGATATAGGTTTTATCTGCAGAGGTAGTGTTCATAGAGAATATAATAGCAGAACATATGTTCGAAAACAATAATATGTACTAAATCCCGGCCGTACAAATTAGTAATTACGACAGTTGAAAAAGATTTGAAAACGGTTTATAAAGTTTATATGCATAAACAAAATAAAACAAACAATGAACGAGAATGTTTAATAAAACCAGGAACGGGAGGGAGGACTATGGCGAATATAAGGCTGGGTTATGCCCCGACAAGGCGCAGTATATTCAGTGCACCGGACGCCGTAAAGTATCGCGGACTTACTGCAGATAAGCTGAGAAAAATGGGCGTTGATTTTGTTGATATCGATGATATCAATGCAGAGGGATTGCTGTACGACGAGAATGATCGATTAAAAATTGTTGAAAAGTTTAAAAAAGAAAAGGTAGATGGTCTGCTGCTGGCGCATTGCAATTTCGGCACAGAGTACGAATGTGCCCGCCTGGCAAAGGACCTTGGAGTCCCGGTTCTTTTGTGGGGACCGCTGGATGAGCGGCCGGATGAGCAGGGAAGGCGTCTTCGCGACACACAGTGCGGATTGTTTGCAACCGGTAAGGTGCTTCGCAGGTTTCAGGTGCCGTTTACGTATCTCACCAACTGCCGGTTGTCTGATCCTGTATTCGAACGGGGGATTCGGGATTTCCTCGCCGTCTGCAATGTGGTGAAGACCTTCCGCAGCATTCGAATACTGCAGATTGGACCAAGACCCTTTGATTTCTGGTCGACCATGTGCAACGAGGGAGAGCTGCTGGAGAAATTCGGCATAGAGCTTTCACCGGTTCCGCTGCCGGAGCTTACGGAAGAGGTAAAGCGCTGTATTGAGGAAGAGAAAGAAGTCGTCCAAACAATGGACTATTGCCGGGAGCACATGGAGATTAAGGTGAATGATCAGCAGCTGCAGAATATCGCAGGACTTGCTGTTGCGATGGAGCACCTCATTCACAAATACCATTGCACCGCCGGAGCCATTCAGTGCTGGAATGCATTGCAGAGAGAGCTTGGCATTATGCCGTGTGCGGCAAATGCGCTTTTAAACGAAAAAGGGATTCCTATGGTCTGTGAAACCGATATCCACGGAGCGATTACAGCGCTGCTGGTGGAAGCAGCTGCAGCAGACGGAACCAGAGGCTTTTTTGCAGATTGGACGGTACGGCATCCGGACATCGCAAACGGAGAGCTGCTGCAGCACTGCGGGCCGTGGCCGATCTCAGTGGCGGCGCAAAGGCCGTGCATTACGTATCCGCTGGCCTTTGATTACCCCGGGGCAATTACGGCAGAGGCCAGGCACGGAGATGTGACACTGGCCCGCTTTGACGGCGACAACGGAGAATACAGCCTGCTCCTGGGAAATGCCCGGGGGGTGGACGGACCGAAGGGAATGGGAACCTACCTGTGGGTAGAAGTGGATAACATCAAACGTCTGGAGGCCAAGATCGTGGAAGGCCCTTATATCCATCACTGCGTAGGAATCCATAAAGACGTCGTACCGGTTCTGTATGAGGCATGCAAGTACCTCGGCATTAAGCCGGATCTCTACGACCCTGTAGAAGAGGATGTAAAGGCGTACCTGAGAGGAGAATGAAATGGAGAATCTGAAAGCAAAGGCCTATGACCTTCGAAAGGATGCAATTGATATTATCATGGCAGGCGGCGGCGGACACATCGGCGGCGACATGTCCGTGATGGAGGTGCTGACGGATTTGTATTTTCGCCAGATGAATGTATCGCCGGATAAAGCAGAGGATCCGGATCGGGATTACTTTATCCTGAGCAAGGGCCACTCTATGGAAGCCTACTACGCGGTTCTGTGCGCAAAGGGCTTTCTGAACCTGGAGGAAGTAAAGGCGGGGTTTTCGAAATTCGGTTCTCCGTATATCGGGCATCCGCACAACACACTTCCGGGGATTGAAATGAACTCCGGCTCCCTGGGACATGGTCTTCCCGTTGCGGTTGGAATGGCACTGGCCTGCAAGAAAAATGGAAAAGCCAATCGGGTGTACGTCGTGACAGGGGACGGAGAAATGGCAGAGGGCTCTAACTGGGAAGGCTTCATGTCCGGAGCTATGTACAAGCTGGACAATCTGTGCTGCGTGATTGACCGGAACCACCTGCAGATCTCGGGAAATACAGAGGATGTTATGGCGTTGGATACGCTGGCAGATAAGGTGGCGGCCTTTAACTGGAACGTCATTGTAGTGAAGGACGGCAATGACCTGGACGAGGTCGATGCAGCCTTTGAAGCGGCCCGGCGGTGCAAAGGAAAGCCAACCTGCATCATCTCCGATACCGTCAAGGGAAAGGGATCGCCCGTCATGGAAAACAAGGCGGCCTGGCACCATAAGCTGCCGTCCCAAGAGGAGCTGGAGCAGATTTACAAGGATCTGGAACAACAAAAGGAGGCCCTGCTGTGAATAAGATTCCCAACCGAAAAGTAATCTGTGATGTTCTGATGGAGCACGCGGAAAACGATAAAGACATCATGGTTTTGTGCAGTGATTCCAGAGGATCCGCGTCACTGACACCGTTTTTTGAAGCATATCCGGAGCAGTCCGTGGAAATCGGCATTGCGGAGCAGGATCTGGTCGGTGTGGCGGCTGGACTTGCCAAATGCGGCAAAAAAGCATACGCAGCATCTCCGGCCAGCTTTGTATCCACCAGAAGCTATGAACAGGCGAAGGTAGACTGCGCGTATTCGGACACCAATGTGAAGCTGATCGGAATTTCCGGAGGTATCAGCTACGGCGCACTGGGCATGAGCCACCACTCGGCACAGGACATTGCGGCGATGTCCGCGATCCCTAACATGCGAGTGTATCTTCCGAGTGATCGCCATCAGACAAGACATCTGATGGAGGCGCTTCTGCAGGATGAAAAATGTGCTTACATCCGTGTTGGGAGAAATCCGGTGGAGGATGTGTACACGGAGGAGAATTGTCCGTTCGAAATGGACAAGGCGACGGTGCTTCGGGAAGGAAGTGATGTCGTTATCATTGCCTGCGGAGAGATGGTGCACCCGGCAAAGGCGGCGGCGGAAATCCTCGAAAAGGAGGGAATCTCTGCCGGAGTTGTGGATATGTACTGTGTAAAGCCGCTGGATCAGGAGACGATTATTAAGGCGGCCAAAGGCACAGGGCTTGTTGTCGCTGTGGAGGAGCATTCGCCGTACGGAGGACTCGGCTCTATGGTAGCGAAGGTTGTCGGAGAGCATTGCCCGAGAAAGGTGATCGGCGTTTCACTCCCGGATGAACCGGTTATTACAGGAACCTCAAAAGAAGTCTTTGCATACTATGGCATGACAGGGGATGGGATTGCAGAGCGTATAAAAAAGGAGCTTGGCAGACAGTAAGCGGATAAAAAGACGAAACGATAGAGCCCAGACTGTGCGGATTTTCCTTGCAGCCTGGGCTTTTTGAAAGCAAGGGTACAGGGGAAAACACCTTTGAATCCGACGATTTTAAGAAAGAGAGGAATGGATGAAGTCGGTTTGGAAATCATCCGGTAAAACATATGATAAAATACGTGTTGGCTGTTGATCAGAGCACACAGGGAACCAAGGCTCTTTTGTTCGATGACAGGGGAAACCTTGCGGCAAGAAAGGACAAAGGTCATCGACAGATTGTAAATGATAAAGGCTGGGTTGAGCATGATCCGGTCGAAATCCTGCAAAATACACTGGCGGTATGCCGGGAAGTCGCGACAGAAGCGCGAATTCTTCCGGAACAGATCTGTGCCATGGGCATATCCAATCAGAGAGAAACGACACTGATGTGGGACCGGAGAACGGGGGAGCCGCTTGGAAATGCAATCGTATGGCAGTGCGCAAGAGCCGCGGATGTATGTGCACGGCATCAAAAGGAAGCAGAGACGATTCGAAGAAAAACCGGATTGCCGTTGTCACCGTATTTTCCGGCGGCCAAGCTGCAGTGGATGATGGAAAATATTCCGCAGACGGCCAGTCTCAAGGAAGAGGGAGCACTGGCAGTCGGAACGATGGACACCTGGCTGGTCTACTCCCTTACAAAGGAGCATGCATTCAAAACGGATTATTCCAATGCATCCAGGACGCAGCTGTTTAATATAGAAACGCTGCAATGGGATAGGGAGCTGCTATCGTCTTTTGGTATTCCAAAGGACGCCATGGCAGAGGTGTGCATGTCGGATTCGGTCTTTGGATTTACGGATCTTGACGGCTTTCTTCCGGAGGCAATTCCGATTTGCGCCGTTGTTGGAGACAGCCATGGTGCGCTGTTCGGACAGAACTGCCGGAAACCGGGACAGATGAAGGCCACCTATGGGACCGGATCCTCGGTAATGATGAATACCGGCGACTGTATGGTACTGTCGAAGGAAGGACTGTCTACGTCACTTGCATGGGGAAGACACGGTAAAATAGAATATGTTCTGGAAGGAAATCTGAACTACACCGGCGCAGTGATTTCGTGGCTGAAGGATGGTGCGGAGCTGATCGGCTCTGCAAAGGAGACGGAAATACTTGCCGGAGAAGCAAATCCTGCGGACTGGGCGTATTTTGTGCCGGCGTTTACCGGGCTTGGTGCACCGTATTGGGACAGCGAGGCAACCGGTATGCTGACAGGGATTACAAGAACGACCGGGAAAAAGGAAATTGTCAAAGCGTGTGTGGAGTGCATTGGGTATCAGATTACTGATCTGGTGCGAATGATGCGAGGGGAAACGCAAAGACCGGTGGAGGAGCTGCGGGTAGATGGCGGCCCGACGGGAAATGCCTATCTGATGCAGTTTCAAAGTGACATGGCGGATGCGGTGGTTGCGGTTTCTGCCGTTCAGGAACTGTCCGGAATGGGGGCAGCCTACATGGCGGGAATTACAGCCGGAATTTATGATGAGGAACGGATTTTTGAACATCTGCAGCGAACGATGTATGCGCCGCAGATGGATCCGGATTGCCGGGAACGTAAATACGAAGGATGGCAGCAGGCGGTTGGCCGGGTTTTACTACGGAAAATCGAGATGGATGCCGAATAGTTACGATTACATCAGCATTTCCATAGCAACATCCGGCGGATCGCACGGATTTGCAAAGGAGCAAGAGAAACGGGAGGCAAAAGTAAATGAAAACAAAGGCAGTGGATATTGC
>CAVBQH010000030.1:0-5342 GCA_963597485.1 Acutalibacteraceae bacterium | reverse complement strand
GTGCAGGAAGAGGACTGTGATGAGGCCGGAAAGGCCACGCAGGTTGGCGGAAAGGAAGCTGTTTATAAAATGCCGGCGCCGGAGGGAGAAAGCTGCCTTGTAAAGAGCAGCCGCGTGAAGGCAGCGCTGAAGACCTTTTTGTATGACAGCCTCTGCGAGTACACCGGAAAGACGCTTCCCTGGGGGGATCTGATCGGCATTCGACCGACGAAAATCGCCATGACGAAAATGGAAGAGGGTGTCTCGAAGGAAGAGGCAGTTCTGTACCTGGAAAAGGACCACCGCGTTTCGCCGGAGAAGGCAGAGCTGGCGGCAGACATTGCCATCCGCGAGAAGCGGATTCTCGGCAGTCTTCACTATGAGGATGGGTACAGCCTGTATATAGGCATTCCCTTTTGCCCGACGACCTGCCTGTACTGTTCGTTCCCCTCATTTGCCATTGCATCCTGGAAGAATCGTGTGGGGGAGTATCTGGATGCACTGGAGCGTGAGATGGAGGTGACGGCAGAGCTCATGCAGGGCAAGGTGCTGGACACGGTGTACATTGGCGGCGGCACACCCACCTCGCTGGAGGCCGGGGAACTGGATCGCCTGTGCCGGGCGGTTGCACGTTATTTTGACCTTCGTACAGTGCAGGAATTTACGGTAGAGGCCGGGCGTCCGGACAGCATTACAAGAGAAAAGCTCGAGGCACTGCGCCGGCATCCGGTGACGAGAATCAGTGTCAATCCGCAGACGATGAACGAGGAAACGCTCCGCATCATCGGACGGCGCCACAGCGTGCAGCAGGTGGAGGAGATTTACCGCGAGGCCAGAGACTGCGGGTTTGACAACATCAATATGGATATCATCTTAGGGCTCCCGGGAGAGGATGCAGATGCCGTGCAGAGAACGGCAAGCGCGATAGAGGCATTGAATCCGGATTCACTGACGGTACATTCCCTGGCCATCAAGCGGGCATCCCGCCTGCGTCGCGTCATTGATGAGAAGGGGTATCCGGTCCTTTTGAATACGGATGCTACCATGGATATTGCCAGGAAGGCGGCAGAGGCGATGGATATGAAACCGTACTACCTTTACCGGCAAAAGAACATGTCCGGCAATTTTGAAAATGTCGGATATGCAAGAGAGGGCAAGTACGGGATTTACAATATCCTCATTATGGAGGAGAAGCAGACCATCATGGCACTGGGGGCCGGTTCTGTCACCAAGCGCGTGTATCCCGAGGGGAGAATTGAGCGCTGCGACAATGCCAAGGAGGTTTCGGTCTACCTGGAGAACCTGGAGGAAATGCTGGAACGCAAGAGAAGGCTCTTAAGCGGGGACAGCGTTTGAAGATGATCAAGCACTACGCTGCTGCAGATCCTGAGGAATATTCGTGCGGGATTTCGGCAAGGGGCCGGGAGTTTGCAAGACGGGGAAAATGCTGGAGTGCTGGGAGTATCTTGCCGGCCACTGCGATCCGGATTATGTGCGGGAAATCACAAGAGAGAATGCACTTTCTGTGATTCGCGATGAGGAAGTGTAGGAGAATTGCGAGAGAACGGGTTATGCTTTATCCGATTGGAAGATACAATCTGAATTTTGATCTGTGTGCAGGATTTCTTGACCTGCTGCTGCTCGTTTCACTTTTGCGTAAGCGCGATCTGCAGAGCAGCCGCATTCGAGTATTTGTCGGCATGGTTGCACTGATGGCCATTGCAGCCTTTGGCGAATTCTCAACGGGAGTTATTCGTAATACCGGCTGTACAGCAGGAGTGACCCCGGCGCTGGTGACAGCGGTTGCCCATTTTTCGTATATTTCCGTGGAGTTCATGCTGGCCCTGTATATTCTGCAGCTGACCGGACGGGGACACGGCCTTTCGGGAGCCCGGATACTGCTGTTGTCAGCACCGGAGATCATTTTTACGACAGCGCTTCTGCTGCCCTGGCTTCGCAGCAATATTTTTTACTACGATGAAGCGGGAGTGTATCACCGGGGAAGTCTTTACATTCTATATGTTCTGGTCGTTGCCTTTTATACGATTTACTGCATGGTGCTGATCCTTTTGTACCACAGGGCGATTCAGCATGATTTCATATATGTTCTGGGATTGTACTGCGGATTTCTTCTGAGCCTTGTGCTGGAGATTATTGGACCGTATCTGCGGGCATCGATTTTTATTCAGTCTCTGTTTCTTGTCGGCTGCACACTGCTGCTGGGAGGAGAGGAGGCAGCGGCCGATCAGGAAACCGGACTCTACAGCTCATGGTCTTTTTCCAAGGACATGGCAACGCTGTTCGGGGCGAAATATTCCACCTACGTTATCGCTGTCAAGCTCCAGCACTTTAATTACTATCATGTTACCCTGGGCGCGGGCACGATGCATGGCGTGCTTTCGGAGATGGGACGGTGGCTTCGTGAGCAGAAAAGCAGCCGCATGGGGGCTTACCGGGCAGGAAACGGAGAGTTTGTGCTGTTTTTGTACAACGCCAAGGAGGAGACGGCAAAGGCCTTTGCAGAGACGATCCGGAAGCGCTTTTCGGATGTATGGAACTGGCAGGGAATGAATGTGACCGTTCCTGCGCAGGTCTGGCTGACACAGGTCCCGGAGAAGGTAAAGACGGAAGCACAGCTGGCTGTTTTTGCTGAAGCGGAATACAACGAGAGGCTTCCGCGCAGCTGCGTGTATTATGCGGATGAGATGCACGACGAGGAGAGGCGCATCGCCGTGGAAATGGCAGTGAAACGGGCACTGGAAAAGGAAACGCTGGAGGTTTACTATCAGCCGATTTACGATACAAAGTCCGGCCGCATCCGATCGGCAGAGGCCCTGGTGAGGCTGAAAGATCCGCAGCTGGGGTGGATTTCTCCGGAGGAGTTCATCGGTGTTGCGGAGCAGACCGGAATGGTTGCACAGATCGGAGAATTTGTCTTTGAAAGCGTTTGCGGGTTTCTGGCGGACGGAAGAGCCACGCATTACGGGCTGGAGTTCATAGAGGTCAACCTTTCTACGGTGCAGTGCATGGATACCGGACTTTCCGGGCGACTTTCCGCAATCGCGGCCAAATATAACGTTTCCCCCTCCAGCATCAATCTGGAGATCACGGAATCCGCGGTTATCTATTCCGAAGAAACCATGAATCAGGTAATGCAGGAGCTGTTAAACCTGGGCTTTTGTTTTTCTTTGGATGATTTCGGAACGGGGCGAGCCAATTATTCGTATATTCTGAATTATCCGTTCCACCTTGTGAAAATCGATAAGAGCTTTTTGTGGGCGACTGATAAAAGCACGCAGAGCCGCGTCATTTTTGAGAACATGCTGGATCTGGTTCAGCGGCTGGACAGAAAAGTGGTTGTGGAGGGCGTAGAAACCGATGCGCAGCGTCGCATGCTGATCGATCACGGCGTGGATTATCTGCAGGGCTACTATTACTCAAAGCCTGTACCAGAGGAGACGTTCCTGGACTATATTCGGAAGTTCGACGAGAGAAAGATGGAGACTACAGATGAGTGACTATATGATCCGCGGCATTGCGGCAGGCGATGAGATCCGTTGCTTTGCCGTGACGGGAAGAGAACTGGTTGACAAGGCAAGAAAGGCACACGGAACGAGTCCGACAGCGACGGCGGCGCTGGGCCGGACCATGATGGGCGGATTGATGATGAGCGACATGCTCAAAAACGACGAGGACCTTCTGACCATTCGCTTTGACGGCGATGGCCCTTTGGGCTCCATTGTTGTGACCGCCAATCGTCACGGAAGCGTCAAGGGCTATGTACAGAATCCTCTGGTCATGCTGCCCTTGAAGGAGGACGGACATCTCGATGTCGGCGGCGCTGTCGGAAAGGGAATGCTGACCGTTATACGCGACCTGGATCTTAAAAATTCCTATCACGGACAGATTGCCATCCATTCCGGAGAAATTGCGGATGACCTGACGCACTATTTTGCGGAATCCGAACAGATTCCGTCCTCCGTCGGACTGGGCGTGTTGGTGGATACGGACCTCAGCGTGAAAAAGGCGGGCGGCTTCCTGATTCAGCTGATGCCCTTTGCCTCCGAGGAAACCATTGCTCAGCTGGAGAAGAACCTGGCATCCATTCCCTATGTAACGGATATGCTGGAGGCCGGGCTGACCCCGGAAACCATGCTTGAAAAGGCCTTGGAAGGCTTTGATGATCTGCGGATCCTGGAGCAGACGCCGGTGGAGTTTGCCTGTAACTGCTCCAGAGACCGCGTGTCCAGAGCACTGGCCCTCATCGGAGAAGAGGAGCTGCGCTCCATGATCGAGGATGCAAAGCCTGTGGAGCTGTCCTGCCAGTTCTGCGGCCGGAAGTACACCTTCTCGACAGCTGAGCTCGAGGAGATCCGTAAGGGGCTGCAGAGGTAGCGACTCGTCGCCTGGCAGGTGCTAAACAATTACTATATCTTCAAATGTTCATTGTACCTATTCAGCAAAGGTGCTGCTTGGAAACCAGCTTCCGGGTATCTGTGAACTCGTGACCGGTCAGACTCCCGTCAGAATACTCGATCTCACCGCACTGGTTGTCGTAAGGGTCATCGCGGAAATACGTCATCGGCGGATCCAGCTGCTTCTGGAACTGCGAGTTGGAGGGCAGACGGAACGGATCCAGGTTGCCAAAATAATGGCGCTGGCGCCAGATTTCGCCGCTCCGGTAGGCGCCTCCGCCGTAGGACGGATCCACGAACAGCCAGCCAAAGGGGGCAAGGTAAACCATAGCCCAGTCATGGCTTCCGGGCTCACAGTTAAAGAATTCATTGCCGGATTCCCAGCGCGCCGGGATGCCAAGGCAGCGGCAGAGGGTGATGAACATCAGGCCCTGCAGGCCGCAGTCGCCCTTGCGGTTCATGGCAGCGTACTCACCCAGATTCTCGATGTTAAAGTAGCAGCGTACAAAGGAGTAGGTCACCTTCGTGGTGATGTATTCGTAGATGGCACGGGCCTTTTCAAGAGGGGTCTCCAGACCCTCTGTGATGGTGAGCGCCAGATCCCTCATAAAGGGCGTAAAGCGGATGTGCGGCTGCTGCTCATCAAGATCCTGCGGAAGAACATCCTCAGACGGATAGGGGAGCTGCATGGCTGCGCGGTTTGCCTCGACAGCCTCCTTTGACCAAAGGTCGTGATAGATGCTCTTTACGGTATATTCGTACTCCACGAAGAAATCGTGGTTCTCCTGAATGTCCTCCTCGTAGCAGATGGTGCGCTGCGGAGCGGTCTCCGGGGCCAGATAGTAATTTTCAGAAGAGGTCTCGACAAGCTGTATATCTGAAACGTACGGGCTGACACAGACATACGGCAGATAGACCTTAATATGTCCGGGACGGAAGGCATCATCG
>CAVBQH010000029.1:0-6180 GCA_963597485.1 Acutalibacteraceae bacterium | reverse complement strand
CCTCCAGCTCGTCCACCGTCTGCTGCAGCGCCTCCTGCTCCTCTTCCAGACCTCGCTTGGATTCCTCCTGTTCGGCCTTCTGTTCCTCCAGCTGCTGCTGAACCTCCGCAACCTTTCTCTGCACCTCCTGGAATTCCTCCAGCTTCTTCCGGTCGTACTCGTAGAGCTGTTCCACATATCCAACCTTGTTGAGCATATCTGAGAATGAGGATGCCTTCATCAGGATCTGAACGTAGGTCGCATTCCCCTGTTCATACATGTAGCGAATGCGTTCCTTCATGGCTTCGTAGCGAGCCTCCTCGTCCGCCTTCGCTGCATCGTATTCCTCCTGCTTCTCTGCAATCTGCACCTCAAGATCCGCAATGGTCTCCTCGAGCAGCTGAATACTGGCCAGATTCTCGACAAGCTGTGCGTTCTTGGCCTCCAGCTCTTCGTTTATCTGCTGCTCCTGACTCTGCAGGCTGGCCGCCTCGTTTTTGGCGGCGTTCAGCTGGTTCTGAGTTGCATTCGTCTTTTTACGCAGGCTGTCAACCGAGGCGGCAGAAACACCGGCAGGAACACTAACTGCGAACATGGCAGCCAACGACAGCGGCAGAAGCTCCCGGCGAAGGAATCGTTTTATTTTGGAATATAACTTCATCTAAAAACCTTTCGAACCCGGAATTACAGCTCACAATTACCTACGGTTCTGGGGAAGGGCAGCACGTCACGGATGTTCTCCATACCGGTCAGATACATAATGGCACGTTCAAAGCCAAGGCCAAAGCCCGCATGACGCACGGAGCCGTAGCGGCGCAGATCCAGATAGAACTCATACTGACTCTTATCCATTCCGAGCTCGTCCATGCGGCTCTCCAGAATGGACAGATCATCCTCACGCTGCGAACCGCCGATGATCTCGCCGATTCCGGGAACCAGGCAGTCGCAGGCTGCCACGGTCTTTCCGTCAGGATTGAGCTTCATATAAAAGGCCTTGATATCCTTCGGATAGTCCGTCACGAAAACCGGGCGTTTGAACTCCTTCTCCGTCAGGAAGCGCTCATGCTCTGTCTGCAGATCGCAGCCCCAGTATACCTTGTTCTCAAATTCATCGTTGTGCTGCTCGAGGATCTTTACCGCATCCGTATAGGTGATCCGGCCAAAGTCGGAAGAAGCCACGTGCTCCAGACGCTCCAGCAGGCCCTTGTCCACAAACTGGTTAAAGAATGCCATCTCATCCGGTGCATTCTCCATCACATAGCGAATGATATACTTGAGCATTGCCTCTGCAAGCTCCATATCATCCTCCAGATCAGCGAAACAAATCTCCGGCTCAATCATCCAGAACTCAGCCGCATGGCGCGTTGTGTTGGAATTCTCCGCGCGAAACGTCGGTCCGAAGGTATACACGTTGCGGAAGGCAAACGCATAGGTTTCGACATCAAGCTGGCCGGAAACTGTCAGATTGGTAGGTTTTCCAAAGAAATCCTGCGAGTAATCCACAGATCCGTCTTCCTTGCGCGGAATGTTGTTCAGATCCAACGTGGTAACCTGGAACATCTCGCCGGCACCCTCTGCATCACTTCCCGTGATCTCCGGAGCGTGCACATAGACAAAATCCCTTTCCTGGAAGAACTTGTGGATCGCATATGCTGCAAGAGAACGAACCCGCATTACCGCTTCAAAGGTATTGGTACGAACCCGCAGATGCGGCATCGTGCGAAGATACTCGAATGTATGGCGTTTTTTCTGCAGCGGATAATCTGGGGTAGACTCTCCCTCAACCTCTGCTCGCAGCACCTGCATCTCCAGGGGCTGCTTGGCCTCCGGCGTCGCAACAATCTTACCGGTGGCAATGATCGCAGCGCTGATGTTGAGCTTGGCAAGCTTCGCAAAATCCTCGATCTCTGCAGAATACACCAGCTGAAGATTTTTAAAGCAGGAACCATCATCCAGTGCGATGAAGCCAATGGATTTGGAATCGCGATTGGACTTAATCCAGCCCGCTACCGTGACCTCCTGATCGTAATAGTTCTCCGGTTTGTTGAAAATATCCCGAATCTCTGCCAGCTTATAGCTCTCTCTCATCGTTGCCTCCTCCGACGTATTATTCTTCTGTACTCTCCGTTGCTGCGTCCTCAGCGGCCTCTGTCGTTTCCGTCGCTGCGTCCTCTTCACTTTCTTCCGTTGTTTCCGTTGATGCAGCCTCAGCGGCCTCTGTCGACGCATCCTCTGCTGTTTCTGTGCTGTCTTCAGTTGCAGTCTCGGTGTCTTCCGTATCCTCGTCACTCGGCTCACTCACAACCGCGTTCTTCTGCAGAAATTCCAGAACATTCTGAAGCATCAGTGATTCGCGAACGGACTCGGCATCCTCCGACTTCTTGAACTCATCCACACTGCTGTAGCCTGCCTGTGCGGCATAGCTCGAAAGCTGCGTATTGAACTCGGTACGGGAGGGATTCAGGCCTTCCTTATCCGCAATGGCCTTCATAACCAGAAGCTCCTTGGCAGAGTCTGTCGCATTGTCCGTCAGAACCTGCTCCGGATCATCCTCATCCGCACCCAGGAATGTAGTCAGGAAATCATCCAGTTCCATTCCGTACTGTGTTGCATAATTGGTGTAGTACGTCTTCGCCGATTCCACAAGTCGATCGATCATCTTCTGGGGCGGATCCTGAAGGTAGGTGCTGTTCTCCACCATGTACTGTGCTACCTTGCTCTGCACATCACTGTCGTAGGAGCTCTGTGCCTGCTGCATCAGCTGATCATAAACGTAATCGTTGTATTCTTCCACATTGGACACGCCGGATATGTCCTGGCTCACTACCCAGTCATCCGTCAGCTCCGGTGTGACCTTCTGCTGAATCTTGTTAATCGTCACCGTGAAAACAACGCTCTGCCCCGCCAGATCAGAATTGCTGTAGTCCTCCGGGAAGGTAAGATCCAGGTCCACGGTCTCGCCCACCTTATGCCCGATCAGGCCATCCTCAAAGCCATCAATGAAGGAGCCGGATCCAATGGTCAGATCATAGCCGGTTGCACTGCCACCGTCGAACTCCTCGCCGTCCTTTTTTCCGACGTAATCGATATTGACAATATCTCCGTCCTCTACATCATCGCGATCTGTAATCTCTTCGGTTGTAGCCGAGCTGCTGAGCTGATACTGCACCACATAATTCACGTAATCATCCGATACAGACGGCGCAGATTCTTCCACCGGAATTGCGCTGTAATCGCAAGGCTCCACAAAATTGGATGCCTTAAGCCCGCTCAAATACGCCGCGTCGTTACTCGTGCATGCTGTCACACTGACTGCAAGAAGCGCTGCTGCTGCAGACGCCAGAATGGTATGCTTTCTCATTGATTATTCCTTCTATCCTTTCGCGAGTCCATGCTGCCAAAATCAATGTATTCTCCTGTTCCCGGCAACAAGTCCATAATAGACTACAGTTTAGCACAATGTTTCAGGCCATAAAACCCCTTTACTGACCTTTTCCTTGCCCTCTCAACAAGGCAGGTGATACAATAAACTTCGCAGCTTCAGCGCTGTATTACGAATATTTCAGGAGGATTTTTGAGTGAGTACTTCCCTTATCGTAACCCTAGTGATTCTGGCCGTTCTAGTCGGCGCCGTGGTTGCGCTGTATTTTCTCGGCAAACGAATGCAGAAAAAGCAGCAGGAGCAGGAGGCAACTGTTCAATCGACCAAGCAGCCCGTCACCATGCTGATCATTGACAAAAAGAAAATGAAGCTCAAGGAGGCCGGTCTTCCTCAGGCCGTGATGGATTCCACTCCCAAATATCTCCGCAGAGCCAAGCTTCCCATCGTAAAGGCCAAGGTTGGCCCCCAGATCATGAATCTGGTGGCTGACGACAAGATTTTTGATGAGATTCCGGTGAAGAAGCAGGTTCGCGCCATGGTCAGCGGCATATATATCGTTGAGGTCAAAGGACTTCACGGACAGAAGCTCGAAAAGCCGGAGGCAAAGAAGAAAAACTTTATCGGACGCTTCATGGACAAGGTCCGCGAGGTGGGCAGTGCAGGCCCCACCAGCAATAAATAAAATGTGGTAATTGTTCAGAGCCAGGCAAAATTTCATAATAACAGCAAGAAGGAGCTTTCGGATTAACCCGAGAGCTCCTTCTTTGCATCCTGCATATCTGTTACTGATAAAAGGGCAGCGCTCACACAGGATTCACAAAGCCTGTCAGAAACTTCTGAAACGCCGCAAACTCCGAATGCTCTTCCAATTCTTTGAAGGCCTCCCGTGCCTTATCCCGCTCTGCATAGACAGCGAATACAGTAGGTCCCGATCCCGTCATGATGCTGCCCAGTGCGCCGTGCTCCAAAAAGAACCGCTCCAGGCGGCCAATGATCGGATATTCCGCCCCCGTCTTCTGCTCCAGCACATTTCCGAAGCGTGAGCACATTCCGTGAAGATCCTCCCCATCGATGGCTTTGACCATGCCATCCACATCCGGATGATGAATCTCTCCCTCCGGAATACGGTCATATTCCGTATAAACCCACGCCGTAGATACATCCAGTGCCGGCTTGCACACAAGGAGCGTGCTCTCCGGAGGCGAAGAGAGCGGTGTCAGCACTTCTCCAATCCCCTCACAAAGGCAAGTTCCGCCCGTTACGCAATACGGAATGTCCGCACCCAATGGAAGCGCAAGCCTCTGCAGGTCCTCATTGGAAATCCCCAGCTCATACATTTGATTCAGAAGCCGAAACACCGCAGCAGCGTCAGCACTCCCGCCTGCCATACCTGCCGCAATCGGTATGCGCTTATCCAGATGAATTTGAAGCCCGTCTGTAATGCCGAATTCCCGTCGCATGACATCCGCCGCACGCCAGACCAGATTGGAAGGACCGGACGGGAGCACACCGCTGTCGGTTGTCATAGAAATGTCTGTTCCTGCCGCCTTCATGACGGTCACCGTATCAAAGATGTCCACCGTCTGCATAATCATGCGAACCAGATGGTAGCCATCCGCACGCCTTCCGGTGACGTCCAGCAAGAGATTTATTTTTCCGTATGCCTTTCCTGTAATGCTATTCTGCATGTTTTCACCATTCTGATGCATTTCTTCCTTACTCAACTGCTCCCACAATCTCTGTAATCGAGCCAAGGTGATGGCGCGCAGCGTACTCCTCCATCCCTTCCAGCACGTCTATGGTCGCCGATGGATTGTGGAAGTTCGCTGCCCCCACGGCAACGCCCGTGGCTCCGGCAAGCATCAGCTCCAGCGCATCCTCCGCCGAGGACACCCCACCCATACCGATAATCGGGATCCTCACCGCATGGGCCGCCTCATACACCATACGAACTGCCACCGGATGGATGGCAGGGCCGGACATTCCGCCGGTCTTATTGGCCAGTACAAAGCGTTTTCTCTCTACATCAATTTTCATACCGGTAATGGTATTGATGAGCGAAATCGCATCTGCCCCGCCTGCCTCTGCTGCCTTGGCAAGCTCTCCAATGCTGGTTACATTGGGCGTCAGCTTCATAATAACCGGCTGGCGGGCGATCTTTTTAATTTGCTCGGTAATATGCAGCAGGCTTTCCGGCTTTGTACCGAACGCAATGGCTCCCTGCTTGACATTGGGGCAAGATACGTTGACCTCCAGCATATCCACGCGTTTCTCATCGGACAGGCGCTCTACTACCTCCAGATATTCCTCCTCGCTGTGACCGCAGACGTTCACAATCACCCTTGTGTCATAATTCTCCAGGAATGCCAGGTCACGTGCTGCAAAGACTTCCACACCCGGATTCTGCAGCCCGATGGCATTGAGCATTCCGCCGTAGACCTCCGCCACACGCGGCGTAGGATTTCCTTCCCACGGCACATTCGACACGCCCTTTGTCACCACAGCGCCCAATCGGTTCAGATCAACGAAGTCCGAATACTCCATGCCAGAGCCAAAGGTTCCGGAGGCTGTCATGACGGGATTCTGAAAGGTCACCCCTGCAATCTGTACGGACATATCCGGTTTCCCGGATTTCCTGTTCTGGTTCTCTTCGTTCATCGTAATCATCCTCTTTCCTAGATCTCCACATCCTCAGCGGCAAACACCGGTCCCTCTGTGCAGATTCGTGCATTATGAACTCTGGAATGTTCATCCTTCCTCGTCGTCCTGGCAACACACCCAAGGCAGGCGCCGATTCCGCAGGCCATATGCTCCTCCAG
>CAVBQH010000028.1:0-8326 GCA_963597485.1 Acutalibacteraceae bacterium | reverse complement strand
AAATATGCCTCCCGCGTAACCACACTGAAAAAAATAACCCCGCACAAGCTCCGCAGCACCTACGGCACCAGCCTCTACCGGGAAACCGGTGACATTTACCTCGTAGCCGATGTCCTCGGACACAAGGACGTCAATACAACCAGAAAGCACTATGCCGCCCTGGAGGAGGATCGCCGGCGCGGTGCGGCCAACATTGTGCATCTGCGAGAGGACGACTGAGCACTACTATTTGTGCATTTCGTCGAATTGGCGTAAGATATGTATGTCTTGTTCTGCCGTGTCTAGGTCTTCTGTATGCAGCCAAAGAAGGAAATGCCATCAGGTACTTTCGAGCATCGAAATCGAGATATCGTGCCGAATATAGAAAATTGGTAACAGAGAATTCGCCGGTGCGACATTCTCCACTTGCTGCCGTCACTACAGCTGCGGCGCAGAAAGGAAATTATGAGCACAAATGCAACCCTGGAGCAGGCTAAGGAAAAGCTTGCCGCATATGGACAGGAACATGTACTGCAGTACTACGACACCCTCTCCGACAAAGAGAAGGAATTGCTGCTGGAGCAGATTTCCGTGTTGGATCTCTCCGTCACGCAGTATGCGCTTCACAGAGAAAATCTCCCCGGAAGAGGTGTGATTACCCCCTTAAAGGCAATGGAGATCTCGCAGATCAAAGAAAAAGAGGAAGAATATCGCAACAAGGGGCTTGATCTGATTCGCCAGGGGAAGCTCGGCGTAGTTCTTCTTGCCGGCGGAATGGGCACCCGGCTCGGCTCTGATAACCCGAAGTGTATGTATGATATCGGCAAGACACATCCCGTTTATATCATGCAGCGGCTTATTGAGAATATGATGGATGTGGTGAAGGAAGCCGGCTGCTTTTTCCCGTTTTTCATCATGACCAGCGATAAAAATCACGAAACCACCGTTTCCTTTATGAAGGAGCACAATTACTTCGGATATGATCCGTCCCTCGTATTCTTCTTCCGGCAGGATATGGCCCCCGCTACAGATTATAACGGCAAGGTCTACATGGAGAGCCCCTGCCAGATCGCGTCCTCACCCAACGGAAACGGCGGCTGGTTCAGCTCCATGTATAAGGCCGGCCTTGTCGATAAACTTCACGAGCTCGGCGTCGAATGGCTCAACTGCTTCGCTGTCGACAATGTCCTTCAGAGGATTGGCGATCCGGTCTTTCTGGGAGCTACCGCCAGTGAGGGCTTCAGCAGCGGTGCAAAGGTGGTGCGCAAGGCTGCTCCTGATGAAAAGGTCGGCGCAATGTGTCTGGAGGATGGACGTCCTTCCATTGTGGAGTACTACGAAATGACACCGGAGCTCCTATCTGCAACCGATGAGAACGGACAGCCTTCGTACAACTTTGGTGTTATCCTGAACTACCTTTTCCGTGAGGACAAGCTCGAGGAGATCATGAACGAGAAGCTGATGCTCCACATCGTAGAAAAGAAAATCCCCTACATGGACGCAGACGGTCATCTGGTAAAACCGGAAGCCCCCAACGGGTTCAAGTTCGAGCAGCTGATTCTGGACATGGTCCATGAAATGGATTCCTGCCTGCCCTTCGAGGTTTCCAGATCCCATGAATTTGCGCCGATCAAGAACAAAACCGGCATCGATTCCGTTGAGTCTGCTCAGGCACTGTGTGAAGAAAACGGAATTGTACTGTAATCAATGTATGCAGAGCATTTCAGGAGATCATCAGCTTTAGGATTTCGATATCCGTATCGCGCATGCCGACACGCCCCATCGTTGTGTATGCCGACACCGTTTGCTCCAATGTTCCGCTAACCAGCCCTTCTCCGGGCTGGAACACATAGTCATCCATTGCCATATAGTGTGCGGTTATCGCTGCCCGAAGCGCCGTCGCAATTTTGGCAGCGCAGGAAGATTTGGCACCATCGCAGACAATACCTGACACATTCGCCAGGGCGTTTGTGATGGTGTCACTGATTTGTTCCATGGAACCACCGGCGAGAAACGTAATGGCTGCGCCGGCTGCGGTCGCCGCACTCACTGCGCCGCAGTAGGCCGAAAGCTTTCCGAGCTTTTGCTTTTGGTAAATAGCGACCAGGTTGCTGAAGGCCAGGGCACGCAGCATCATTTCATCATCCACGCCCAGATTTTGTGCATAGATATAGACAGGAACCGAGGCGGTTATTCCCTGGTTGCCGCTGCCGGAATTAATCACCACCGGCAGACAGCACCCGCTCATACGAGCATCCGATCCGGCTGCAGCATAGGCACACGCCTTCTCCTCCCAGCTATTTCCAAAGTGGCGCAGAATGGTCTTTCCAACGCTTGCTCCGTACTCTCCTTTCATTCCTTCTCGCGCTATCTCCAGATTGCAGCGCAGCTGCTGGCGCAGCGTTTCTTCAACTTCATCAAGGCACACGTTCTCTGCATACTCTTTAATTCGCTCCAGAGACAGCTCCGGCTTCTGACTGCCAGCATTGCCTGCCGTGTCCGAACAAGACGACTGGTAGAGAACCTCTCCGTTTTTCTCCATTCGATAAATATTCGTATGCGCGTTGCGCAGCTCCACCAGCGCAGTATCCTCTCCGCAAAATGCTTCGATGATAATATCCAGATTCGGTACATTCTCCAGGAGCTCAACCTTGCAGATTTTCTGTTCCTCCAGACTCTTAGCTATCTCGATCTGCTCATGCGTTACACCGGTCAGCACCTCCAACCCCTTTGACGCATCTCCGCCAACCGCGCCTATGATGGCACTGACAGAAATGCCTCTCATTCCGTCAGTAGAGGGAACAATAACACTTTTTACATTCTTTATGATATTACCGCTGCACCGTGCGATCATTTTCTCAGGGATCGTCCCGAGCAGCTCTCTGGCCTTTGCCGAAGCATATGCGATAGCAATCGGCTCTGTACACCCCAGTGCCGGCACCAGCTCTTCCCGCAGAAGTGTGCTGAAGCTTTGAAAATACTCTTCCTTGCATTCCATCATCACTACCTCCATAGAAAAAGGCGGAGTCAAAAACTTGACCCCGCCTTTGTTGTCCTGCTGCATACATATGGTAATGTTTAACACTCATCTCGATTTTCCTTCAGAAAACCTCGATGTGGCTGGCCAGAGGCGCTCTCCCCCGGCTGCCTGCAGTATATCAGATGATTTCGGAATATGCAAAGCTGTCACATAATTTCCGAGGAGTAATATGGCAGAATCACATAGTTCCCCGGTGCAACCTTCAGTGTATCCGCATCCCGCATCGCCAGGTGATTGATCCTGCAAACCTCCCTGAGGTAGGATTGAACATCCCTGTAGTCTCCTGTTGACGCAAACTCCTCCACCTGCTCCGCCAGACTCTCCTCATCGATTACCAGAACACTGGTATAATACTTGTGCAGCTGAGCACCGTTCTCATCTGCATGTGAGGTGATACCGAACACCAGAAATGCCCAAAGAAGAATCACTCCGACCGCTGCCAGACAAGGTACTCTCCTGCTCTTTATCTTCAGCGATATGATCCCATACTCCTTTCTCTCCATTATTGTCATAGCCAGTTTCCCCCTATTCGTTCAGCTTCACTATTCATAGCTCCGTTAACGCTATTATTCGTTCACAGTCGGTCGAACATTTGTTTGCTTCTATACTATGCAGTATACCGAACGTGTGTTCTTGTGTCAATATATCATCGAACATTCTTTCGCATACATGTTTACCGCAGCTCGCATGCCAAATGACGACGATTTCCGGCAAGCACATCCCTGTCCTTCCCTGTAACAGCAGCTTGCTTTTTCCGGTTGCAATACTCTATACTATAGTCATTGGAGTCGCACAAACTTTCGAACAGTCCTCGGCAATCATCATTGTTCTAAGAAAAAGCTGATTAACCCAGCATTTTCCCAAAGTACATCTTTCTTACCCCCACACAAAAAAAACGGACTGCAGCATGCTGCCGCAATCCCCTATAGAAAGGCACACATATATGAAGCAGAAACTCACAGCGAAGCAGGAACAAGTTCTGGAGTATATTAAGGACTGTATTCTAAGACGGGGCTATCCTCCGTCAGTTCGTGAGATCGGCGATGCCGTACATCTTAGCTCCACATCGTCCGTTCATTCCCATTTATCAACATTGGAGAAAAAGGGGTACATCCGAAGAGATCCTGCCAAGCCACGGACCATTGAAATCTGTGATGACAATTTCCAGATGGTACGCACGGAGACTGCAGCGCTTCCGGTGGTTGGCCGGGTGGCCGCCGGAGAACCGATCCTTGCGCAGGAGAATATTGAAAGCTATTTTCCGGTTCCTACAGAATATGTTCCGCAGGGCGAATCCTTTGTTCTGAAGGTTCATGGCTGTTCCATGGTCAATGCAGGGATTATGGACGGCGATCTGATCATGGTTCACGCCTGCTGCACCGCCGAAAACGGAGACATTGTCGTCGCATTGATCGATGATTCTGCCACTGTGAAGCGGTTTTACAAGGAGGATCATTATATCCGCCTGCAGCCGGAAAACGATGAAATGGAGCCGATTCTGGTGGAGAATTGCCAGATTCTGGGAAAGGTGTTCGGTGTCTACCGAATCATGCGTTGACGCAGCAATTCAGAAGAATACTGATTTGAATGGTTTACATACCAAATTCACACTGAGCAGCAAGTCCGCAAATGGGCTGTGACAATTATGCTGTATGTAACAGCAGAAGGGATGCCGCACAATTGATTTTAAACCAATGGTGCGACATCCCTTCATTATAGGTACCTGTCTATTGCGGCTCGTGTTCTCTTATGCCTCTTCCAGCTCACTGGCCTCCATCTGGCGGCCATCTCTCCAGATACGTTCCAGATCATACAGAAGACGGTTCTTGGTATCGAACACATGTACAATCACATCGCCGAAATCCAGCAATACCCAGTTTGCCGTCTGATACCCTTCAACCTGCTTACAGATGTGTCCGGCCTTTGCCAGCTTCTCCTGCACATTGTCAGCCATTGCCTGAATCTGACTGCGGTTCGTACCGCTGGCAATGATAAAATAATCCGCCAGCACAGAAACTGTACTGATATCAATGATACGGACATCCTCTGCCTTTTTCTCGTCCAAAGCTTCCAGTGCAAGCCTTGCAGCTTCCTTTGCATTTTTCTCCATGGTGTCCTCCTTGCGCCGCTGCCATTTGCGGCATACTCTATCCGTTACAGCACATCCCTAGTACATCGATTTTTAAATAACTGGCCTAACTAACTGGCCCTTTTCCCTGATTGCACGTGTCAAAAATCCTCAGCGTAGCCCGCTACGCCTACGTTTTTTGACACGCACCCTCAGAAAAAAGTTCTGCGTTATTAGGTCAGTTATTTTGCAAACGATGTACTTGCATTCAGAAGTAACTACTCAGCACCATCTCAATTTTCCTTTGAAAACCTCGATGCGGTTATTCTTCCGTCCTATAGTAATCGTACGTCTTCTGCGTCATGGAATCAACTGCCTTGCCGCTTCCGTTCAGGAACAAAAGCGTATCCTTCAGAATCATGCACAGTGCCTGATCCAGGTTCGAAAAGGCTGCCGACCGAATTTCCTCCAGATGCGGTGCCTGATCCCGCCCCGGTTCTATGTAATCTGAAATGAAAATAATCTTCTCGAGGAGCGTCATTGCAGGCCGTCCGGTCGTATGGTAGCGAATGGCATTCAGAATTTCCTCATCCTCAACCCCATACTTGGTTCTGGCCAGAATGCTTCCTGCCTTTGAATGGAGAAGTGCCGCGCTTCCCCGTTCCATTTCCGTCACCGGCAGTCCGTTCTTAACGCACAGGCTCTCCATCTTGTCAACATCGACATACTTGGCACAGTCGTGAAGGATTCCTGCCGTTTCTGCCTTATGCATGTCTGCGCCGTAGCGCTCTGCCAGGGAGGCCGCCGTAAAGGCAACGCCGAGGCTATGAATAAATCGGGAATACTTCAGCTCCTTCTGCATCGCCCGAATCAGTTCCAAACGCTCTTTCCCAGCCTTCACATTTACCTCCTGCCTTCACCGGTATAATCCCTTCTCCCGAATGTAATTCTCCACTGCCGTGGGTACCAGATAGCGAATGGAGTGTCCATCCCGCACCCGGCCGCGAATTTCCGTCGAGGAAATCGCAATGTTCCTGGCAGGAAGAATGGTAATATCTGCACCATATTTATCCCGGAGGGCCTTTATCTCCTCCAGAAGCCCCTTCCCGGCGATTTCATCCGGCCTGGTCTCCACCAGTACATGACAAAGTGAAAAGATCACCTCCGGTGCTCTCCAAAGACTCATAAGCACCAGCGTGTCCGCTCCCACGATATAATACAGCTCATCGTCCGGATAGGTCTTTCGGAGCTCCCGCAGGGTATCAGCCGTGTAGCTGTTGCCGGGTCTTGTCGTCTCCATATCCGAAACCACAAGCTTTGGATTATCCCCGGCTGCCAGTCTGGTCATTTCATAACGCAGCTGCGGCGCAGTAACCTTCTGATCCTCTTTAAAATACGAGCAGCCAGTGGGCATCAGGATCACCCGGTCCAGTCCCGCGCCATCCAGTGCATTCTCCGCTGTAATCAAATGTCCCAGATGAATCGGGTCAAATGTACCCCCAAGAATTCCAGTCCTCACGTCCGATGCTCACTTTCCCAAAGCGCAGTTGTTTATCATCCATCTCGAATTTGATACTCGGAAATGCCTGATGGCACTTCCTCCGCGCATTCAATAATCCTCGTAACTATTCAGAGCCCATTCGCAAAATCGCTGCTATGCAGCTTTCCTTTTACTCATGTGTTACCGCGGCAGAACAATCTTCGGATTGTCCTTATCAGCGCGGTACAGGATAAACTTTCTGCCGATGACTCTGACCAGCTCCGCATGCGTTCTGGATGCCAGCTTGTCCGCCGCAACCTCCGGCAGATCCGGGCAGGTTTTAAGAACACTGCCTTTGAACAGCTCTCTGCGGTTGAAGACCTCCTCGGCGCTTGCAACGACCATTGGCGTTACACCGTCCTTCCCGATCTGCAGGATCGGATTCTCTGTATTGGAAAGGCGCATCAGATGCGCTCTTTGCTTACTGCTTAGCATATAATATACCTCTATTGTCACAGTCGTTATAACGGCTCAGTACCCGACGAATGTAACGTGAATCTCTCTTAATCGTACCACTCAAAGCTATGACCATACAGCCGGACCGTATCGCCCTCCTGCACGCCCAGGTCCTTGAGCCTGTCATTGACACCGCTGGTCTGCAGGAACTTCTGAAAGAACGCGAAGCCCTTTTCCGTTTCCAGATTCGTGTATCCCAGCATACGTTCAATGCGAGGGCCCTCCACGCGGTAGAGCTTCTCCTTCTGATCATACCACACATCATACGGATCCTCAGATTTTAAGAGGTCCGCATCCGGGTTGTATTCCTGCTCATAGACCTTTGTTTCCTTCGGCATTTTAGACAGCTCGAGGCTGACTGCATATAAAAGCTCCTGGACACCCTGTCTGGTGGCCGCTGAAATGGGATAAACCGAATATCCCTTCTGTTCATATTCCCTGCGGATACGAGCAACCGGATTGTCCGGATTCTCCTCGTCCTGGCAAGAGGGATCGATCAGGTCTACCTTGTTGGCAGCAATGATCTGCTTTTTCTGCGTCAGATCAATCTTGTAGCGCTCCAGCTCATGGTTGATCGCCGCAAGATCCTCCAGCGGATCACGACCCTCCGAACCAGAAGCATCCACCACATGGATCAAAAGCTTGCACCGCTCAATGTGCGCCAGGAACTCGTGTCCAAGGCCAGCGCCGTCCGCCGCTCCCTCAATCAGTCCCGGTATATCCGCCATGACAAATCCGTCTGCCCCCTCCAGATCCACAACCCCGAGGATCGGAGAAAGCGTGGTGAAGTGATAATTGGCGATCTTGGGCTTTGCATTGCTCACCATCGACAGGAGCGTGGATTTGCCGACATTCGGAAATCCAACCAGGCCAACATCCGCAATGACCTTCAGCTCCAGCGTTACCAGAAGCGATCTGGCCGGCTGACCAGGCTGTGCGTACTTGGGTGCCTGCATGGTCGAAGTTGCAAAATGCTGATTGCCGTTGCCGCCGCGGCCGCCCTTTAGAACCAGATATTCTGTCGTGTCACCGCTCATATCGATGATGACACGTCCCGTTTCCGCGTCCTTGACAACCGTGCCCTCCGGAACCTTCAGAATAAGATCCTCGCCTTTTTTTCCGGCCATCTTTTTCTGCTTGCCGTCTTCACCGTTCTCTGCTGCATACTTACCGCGGAAGCGATAGTCTCCCAGCGTGTTCATTCCCTTGTCCACACGGAAAATAATGCTTCCGCCGTTTCCGC